>JACVIW010000091.1 GCA_015711695.1 Candidatus Geohydrothermomicrobium daggyaiense | reverse complement strand
CAATTCTCGCGACGGTCCGGCTGTGCCTTATCAGTCATCGAGCTCATCACACCCGGGGAGATCTGGGACACCAGGAATAAAACGTAAGGAAAAATTAAGGAGGAAAAATGGAGAAAAACTATAAATGCTGGCCCACAGGAGTTTGCAAAAATCTCGATTACCCCGTGATCCCCATTCCTCAAATACTTAAATCCTCTGCTTTAAACTGGCCGGATCGAAACGCGATAATTTTTGGCGGAACAGAAATAACATTCCGCGAACTTGACAACCTCTCAGACAGATTCGCTCGGGCACTGTACGAGATGGGAGTAAGGAAGGGCGACAGGGTTGGCATTCATCTGCCCAACAGCACGCAGTTCGCTATCGGGTATTACGGTTTGTTGAAAGCCGGAGCAGTGTTCGTTCCCCTGAGCCCCCTCCTTGCCGAAAGAGAACTTCACTTTCAGTTAAATGACGCGGGCGTCGAAACATTCATCGGGCTTGATTTGCTGTTCGCAACACCTCAAAACGTATTACCCCACACGCCTGTGAAAAGAACTATAATCGTGAGTCTAGCAGACTGTTACCCCCCGATTTCCGCACCGACGAAGGCCCTTCAAAAAATGCCGCTACCCGAGGGAACGATTGACTTTACCTCACTGGTCGCAGAGCACGACCCGGAGCCACCTGAGGTTGATATTGACCCCATCTCCGATATCGCCCATGTAGCGTATACAGGAGGCACCACCGGCACGCCAAAGGGCGTAATGGTCACACATTACAACGTAGTGGTTAACTGCTGCCAGTTTTTCTACTGGTTTGGCGGGGGGCAGGTCACTTATGAAAACGGGAGGATAGGCAGACAGCTTCAGGAGGGAGACAAGCCGGAGAACCACCCAACCCGACCAGGAGCCGAGGTTATCCTTGTCGTCGTGCCCTGGTTCCATGCCATGGGGGTTGTGGGATACCTCAACCACCTCATACTCGGGGGGGTCACCTCAATCGTGTATCCCCGGTTTGACCCCGGGGAATACCTCACCGGTATAAACAAGTACCGCGCGACAGCGTTCGGAGGAGCTCCGCAACTCTTTGTGCCAATTGTCGAACATCCCTTATATAAAGAAATTGATATGTCCGAAATAAGACTCGTAGTGTCAGGAGCTGCGCCTATCCCTCAATACCTGCTTGAGAACCTTCTTGAGAGAATTCCCGGCGTGGTATGTGAAGCCTACGGCTTATCCGAATGCACAATGGGCTGCTCGTGCAATCCACCCAGCAGAGAGGGTTACCGCCTTGGGTCAGTGGGGCTTCCGCTTGCGGATACCGAAATAAAAATTGTTGACCCTGAAAATGATGAAAAAGAGCTTCCCGTTGGCGAGGTAGGCGAAATACTAATTAAAGGGCCACAGGTCATGAAAGGCTACTGGAACAAACCTGAGGAAACGGCTCTTGTTCTAAAAAACGGATGGCTAAAATCAGGCGACCTCGGAAAATTTGATGAAGATGGCTATCTCTATATCGTCGACAGAAAGAAAGATATGCTGATTTACAAGGGGTACAATGTGTACCCTCGCGATTTGGAGGAAGTCATAAACGAGCATCCTGCGGTGGCACAGTCAGCAGTAGTCGGAAAAAAGGATGACCGATACGGGGATGTCCCAATCGCTTTTGTCGAACTCGTTTCGGGCGCTTCAGTTACCGAAAGCGAACTGCTCGATTACGCAAATGCGAGGCTCGCGAAATATAAAAAGATTAGAGTGCTTAAAATAGTCGAACAGCTCCCCGCAAGCGCGGCGGGCAAAGTGCTACGCAGAGAACTTCGTGACCTTGCTCAGGAGATGGAAATAGATTAGGTAAAGAAGCGGCGATCTCTTTTCCAGCTGAGGATGATGGAAGAGGAAAGAAGACATATCCTTCTAACCGGAAAGCCAGGATGTGGCAAGACAAAAATAATAATGAGGCTCACCCAGGACATGAAAGATGCTGGCGGCTTTTACACGTCTGAGATAAGAAATGGCGAAAAACGCACCGGATTTTCTATTTTTACTCTCGATGGAAAAGAGGGAATCCTCGCCTCCGTTAATATAAGCTCGTCCATAAAAGTCGGACGCTATTACGTCAACCTTGAAGACATAGAACAAATAGCGGTTCCGTCTATAGATAAAGCGATTCAGGACCCTAAAATAAGATTTATCGTAATTGACGAAATCGCGTCCATGGAAATATCAAGCCCTCGCTTCGTTGATGCAGTGGTGCGCGCGCTGAACAGTCCCAAACGAGTCATTGGAACCATCCAAAATAAAAGACATCCTTTCCTTGACAGGATAAGAAAAAGAAGAGATGTAACAATTGTAAAAATCGAAACTTCGACGAGAAATTCCATAATGGAGATGCTTGGAAATATTTTAAGTGAGAATCGAAGATGAATTACCAAAACGCCCGTTGAAAAATCCTTATGCTTCTGGGCCAGAAAAAAACTGTAAATAAAGGACATAAGGGATGAGAGAAGATTCTGTCACTATAGATAATGGGCACTTGAAATTAATCGGTAAAGCCTGCGAGCTTATCGCAAACTCACATACAGTCGTGGCGTTCACGGGAGCAGGAGTCTCGAGCGAAAGCGGAATATCCGTTTTCCGAGGCTCGGGGGGGATCTGGCAAAAATTCAATCCGGCCTTATACGGCAACCTGCCTGGCCTCGCCCTCGTGTTTATTCTAAATCCTGAAAGAATCGAGGCATTCGTCCGGGAAGCGGCCTCAGCGTTTGCTGTGGCAAAACCTAATTCCGCTCATGAATCCATCGCCAAGCTTGAGCATGCCGGGTTTATCAGTGGAGTAATAACCCAGAACGTGGACAACCTCCACAGGGAAGCAGGAAGCTTAAATATATTTGAGGTGCACGGAAATATTTTCAGGGCAAGGTGCCTGAAATGCGGGGCAAGGGAGGACCTTCCAAAACGACGGCTTCTTGAAAATATCACAACAAAGAGAAACTCTTCGTTAAAGAGGAGAGAACTGCTCCGTCTTCTCGACAAATACACCGGCCGGTGCGCATGCGGGGGAAGGAGAAGACCCGATATCGTTATGTTCGGAGAACCCCTCCCGCGGGGAATTTTCAGACGTGCGATGGAACTTGCCATGAAGTGTGATTGCATTATAGCCGCAGGGACATCCGCTATTGTATATCCCGCCGCGTCCATTCCCGAGTACGCTGTGAGAAAAGGGGCAACCCTTATAGAAATAAACCCTGAAAGGACCGGACTGACCCCATTCGCGCGGCTATGGATACCCTTGAGAGCCTCAGTTGCGCTGGGCGAGATATTTAAACAACTCACCGGAAAGGCCAACCAGAGAGCGGGGAAAGCCAGAATTTCTGCTAAAGCTTAGAGCGACCGCTATAAAAAACGCTCAATTACTCGCTTTCCCAATAAAATAGCCCCTCTCAGGGAGGGGCTATTTTTTGAATCGGGTCTATTTAAATCCGCTTCTTGACCCATTTCCTGAAATAACGGGTATAAAAATGAGCGCTATCTTTTTCGCCTCGCTCTAGCGCCGAAAGAGCCTGCTACCGCGAGCAACCCTACAACCAGACCGAAGAACGAGAGCGAAATGGCTGCACCACCGCCGCAGATATTCGTCACTCTGAAACCCTGGGTAAGTCTCGCCTCAGTGGCGTCAGGGTTGCGGACAACCACGTCGTATTTGCCAAGCGGCGCGCCGGAAAGATTTAGTGAACAGGTTATTTTATTCGGTGAGACAACAACCACGCTAGTCGCGTACACCGTCTTCGACGCGTTTTCTATCCTCACACTCGCCCCTGGCTCAAATCCAGCACCGGAAAGGTCGGTTATCTGTACTACCGTGTTCTCCACACCAAAGTCAGGAGTTATTGAAGTGACACGGAACCTGGGCAAGAAATTGGCAACAAGATTGCGGTCGTTGGTCACTGTAAAAGTGTATGATGCATTTGTGCTGACAACTACACCACTTTCGGTCCAGTTGATGAACTCGTAATTTGAAGAAGGAGTTGCCGTTACGGTAGCAAGGCTGCCGTAGGTGTAGAAGCCTCCTCCTTCCGTAGTTCCACCAGCAGGCGGGTTCGCTTGGGTGGTTATTTCACAGCGAATTGGCGGTTCGAGCCAGATCTTATATACGTATATCTCGGACTTCCTTGGCCATTCCCAAGCCGCATCTCGAGCGTGTATCCTTATGTACCGAGGCTCGTTGATGTCTGAAACGTCAAGCCTATCCACCCTCAGTCCAAAGTTTTTGGTCCGCCTGAGCTTCTTCGTCTGGTCTTCCTGTTTGTCGTAATTGTTGGTGGCAGCAACTATGTATGACTCGTTATCATCGTGGTCAACACCAGTGTTCTTCCACTGGACAGCTATCTGGTTTATCCCGGTTAGATCAATAGGCTCATCAGTTGACCAGGCGACCTGAACGCCAGAAGCAGCGAACTCAGCTTTAAGGTAGAGATGATCAGACCTTTTCTCTCTTGTCACACCCACCAGCTCTTTATAACCACTGTTTATGCTGAAGTACTCTGTCCCATCCCAGTAAACCCTTTTTTCCGAGAGCCTGAAGTTAGCAACAAGGTTTCTGGCACCTGTTACCGTGAATGAATAAGTCGGATTCATACTTACTATTGACCCGTTTTCAGTCCAGCTTACAAACTCGTAACCTGGTGCAGGCGTCGCGCTCACCGTCGCCGTAGAGCCAGCAACATAGTAATCCCAGCCGCTGGTCGAACCACCAACAGATGGATTTGACGATGTGCTGATAAGGTATCTTACGGGCGGCTCAAGCCACAACTTATAAACCCTTGTCGTTGAAGCTCTATCTCCTATCCCGGAGTTCCGCCTCGCATGCACCCTGATGTAATACTCACCAGTCAGATCCGACACATCCAGGCTCTCGACCGCGTATGGGGATATTTTTGATTCGTGGTGAATCATCTTTATAACGTCAGAATTATAGGATGAATTCTTAACATTAGAGACAACCAGGCGCCAGATACCGGGGTCATCCCAGGTTTGCCTCCACATGATTTTGATTGTGTCAATTCCCGTAAGGTTGACTCTTTCGTTAGTCACCCAGGTATACTCGCCATCGCCAAGAACAGTCCACCACCCGCTTGCACGCATATGCCTGCCATAAGGATCCGGGGGGGCGCTTTCCCCCTGGTTAGTCATTGTGGTCTCATCGATTTTGCCCTGGTTGCCTGCCCTGGTAAATCCAGTAACAAAGTTGCCCGGATTATAATTTTCATCAGAGCCCCAGTAAAGTTTACCAGTTGAGTTGGAAACAGCGCCGGATATGCTTGCTGTCTTCCTTGCGGCGCTCCCGGGTGGTGAAAAAACGAGGAATGAAATCACAAGGAGAGATAAAGATGTCAATACAAAAACAAACTTTACCCGCGAATGATTCAAAGTTAATGAAGTACCCATACGCCGCTCCTTTCGCCTGAGAAAATAACCCAATTGAGTGTTATTTTGAAATAAATTATCTCCAAAATTGGTGATAAATCAATCCCCTAAATGGGCGAGCACCGGGAAGAGTGAGGAATGAGTTTATGATTTCGCTTTCCTGCCAAGCATTGCAAAAACGGAGCGCAACGTGCTCCTAAACAAGCGCCAAACGAGCATAAGAAAATTGAAAAATGTTTTGCCCGGGAGATAAGGGGAAAGATATAACTTCAAATTTACCACAGGGCAAAAAGCGTCTTTTGACCCACGGGAAACTAGCCCTTCTGTTAAACAAAGTAATTAATGAATACCACTCCGCATCGCAGTACTCAGAAAATTTCGATCAAGGAAAACGCAAAAACAATGGGGTCTGATCGAAGGGGTGATTAAAGCATGGGACCTTGAAATTCGCTACGCGGAACAGGAAAGAGGCAAAGAACTTGTGATGATCGCCGGATTCACCACGAGCCTTGACGAATGATACCCCGAATCCTTATAGGTGCTCGCAAGATTTTACAGGGTCATCACCTTTGATAACACCGTCGCCGGCTTAAACATAATGGCCGACGATCAAAGGGCATGGACAATGGGTCTTTTCGCATCTATACCGCTCTTTTCATGGAAGCGCTGGGGATAAAAACGTTAGTTTCAGGGATCAACAGTAGGTGTAATTGCTCATAAACTCGAGATAAACTGTCCAAAAAAGTCGAAAAGCTTGTTTTATGCTGCACTTTTTGCGGTGGGGATGAAAAGGAATTCCAATCATCCGAGGTTATTGCCGTAATTGCTGACAGGTGCGGAAACGCGGGAGACATCGCAAGAGGGAATATATCCCTTCTGTTTCCCGATGAATGGATGATCGCTAACCCCGAAATAATTGAGGGCTCCGTCATGCGCTCACTGCTTCATCCAATGTCAGAGTATAATGTCGAAAAGCAGGCAGAATCGCTCTTAAGCTTCTTCACCTGCTTCAGGCTTCCTCAAATAAAATTCCCGACATTGATTGCATGTGAAACAGCGGATGTTACGCTCCCTCCTGTAAGCTACAGGACACTTGCGGACCGGATTCCCAACGCTAAGCTTGTTACACACCCAGGCGCAGGACATGCCTTCACCACCCAGTTTGCGGAAGAACTTGCGCGGGAAATAAAAGCATTCCTGGGGCAAAAGCGAGCATATACTGAAAAACCCAGCCTTATACTCCCATATGAGATACTGATCCCTTCTTCTCGAAACGTGTCTTGGTAGCCCGGCGTCCCCTGGTTTAAAAGCGCCAGGCAAAAGCATGTACGATAAAAGCCAGAAAGAAGAATCCAACGCCTTTAGTAGGTTAAATTGTTTATCCACACACCAGTTGGTACTTTCAAAAACGGATTCTTTGATAATATATATCGCTTTATATATCGCTTTTTTATATTCCCGCTAGCTCCCATTTCCCGGGGAAAGGAACATGTACCGCCCTCCAAGCGTCCGGGGAAGGTCCCCGAAGTTTTATATATGTCGAGACTGGCACGTGGAATCCGGTAAAAGGAATTTTTCATCCTAACATCTGGTCCTCTTAATCGAAACGGACACCCTTTCACTCCAACCACAAACAATATAAGCGAATTAAAGAAAAGCTGTATTGCATGAGTTTTATCGCGTTTTAAAGCCCGGGCAAATTTCTGCCAATGACTTTTATAAGAAAATATTTAAAGTGATTGAATTCTCCATAAACCGCCTGAGATTATATTTTCCGCTCAGGAACAGACCTGACAGCCAGACAGGGTATGTTAGCATAAATCAGGAGGTGGCTCCGGACTGGAAATCCATTTGCGTAAAAATGCCCGCTTGCTCACGGATAACACCCGCAAATGCTCGCTGATTGATAGGAAAAGCAACGCGATTATTTTCTGTTGATATCAAATAATAACTTTCAGGTTATTCCACCCTTTCATCATAAAAATTTAAAAAGCGTTCAGAAATTACTTTTCGATGAAATCAAACCCTCAGGTTGGACAGCAAAAAATAACAGCCTGGTTTGTCCACAAAAGAATTGAATCGTAAATCCGATCTAACAAGCGGTAACTCCCCAAATAAGTTGGCGTGAGAGCCTTTCCTTTGAAATAATATGGAGCGGGAGACGGGTCTCGAACCCGCGACCTCGAGCTTGGGAAGCTCGCGCTCTACCAACTGAGCTACACCCGCTCATTGAGACGCAGATATCTGTCTTTTGCAATACAGAATTATATTCACTAAGCACAGATTTGGCAATTACAAACTCATATTAAGGCACAATCAAGCAGATTTACGCCAGTAGTAAAGTGTCTGGCTGAAATCTTCCTTCCAGGATGTACGCTTATTTAATCCTCAAGCGAAAGCTACACCTGCAATTGTTTACGTAAGCGCTTTCTAATTTTTGTTCGACATAACTTCAGAGACCTGTCGGTTGAAAGGGTAATGGACACCAGATATTTCTTCCGTCATGAAGTACCTCTGGTTGGATTAACTATTAAACATATAGCTACAATTGCCGATAACCATAATGGATAGTTGGGGAGGACCTATGGATAAGCCAAAAATTCTCGTAGTAGAGGATGAAAAAGACGTAGCAAAAGTGATATCGATAAACCTAAAACTCGAGGGCATGGATGTCATCGAGGCTCACGACGGCGCTGAGGCGATTCGAGTGCTTAACGTAGAACGCCCCGACTGTGTGCTTCTTGACGTTATGCTTCCCAAGATCAGCGGATGGGATGTTTTGAAATATATAAAGTCCCATCCGGTAACAACGGACATCCCCGTCGTAATGGTGACAGCGAAAGTCACTGAAAGAGACCAACTTCGCGGCCTCGGCGCTGGCGCCGTGAAATACATTACAAAGCCTTTCAGCCCATCCGCGCTAATTGAAGCGATCAAGAGCGTGCTTAAACCCCATATAAGGGATTTAATTGTAAGGGAACGCCGGGAGGCAATAGAAAGGCTTCAACTATCAACCCTGCAACGTATCTCAGAGATTCTC
>JACVIW010000090.1 GCA_015711695.1 Candidatus Geohydrothermomicrobium daggyaiense | reverse complement strand
ATTCTTTTTGGCGAATGCCGTCGTGCGGGGACCCATCGCAGTTTCTCATCCTGCACCGGAATAACAAATAAGCGCTTCTCGCAAAAATGGTGGGCCGTGCAGGATTCGAACCTGCGACCTTGGGATTAAGAGTCCCCTGCTCTGCCAGCTGAGCTAACGGCCCTCTATCCCTATCTTCATCAGGCAAGAGCAGTTTAGCATTGAATTTTTACCTTTACAACAATTCTTGAAACAAGCTGGCAACTAAAAAATTTTAGTAAATTGTAGAAATAAGTAGGAATAATAAAGTTTCGCATTGAGTTTTTAATTTTACAACAATCCTTTTTAAAACAGCTTTCTAATAATAATTTTCACCGCAACGAATTGCCTTTAATCAGACGCCATGAAACACTCAAGCGCTCGCTTCCACACTCTCGCAATGGTTACCCAAGCTTAACCGGAGGTTAAAGCATTACCGCCATATACGCACCTCCGATCATTACCGCTATTCCTACAATCTTTACAGGCGTAATCGAGGTTTCCGGCGAGCTCCAGAGAGCAAAATGGCTTATCAAAACTCCGGCGATCACCTGACCGGCAAGAAGCATTACATTCGCTGCCCCCGCTCCTATTCTCGGGATGATTACCGCGATGGCAAGAACGAGAGAGGCTCCCAGCGCTCCAGCCAGGAGCAGAAGGGGGTTGACTTTCGTAAGCTCCAGCACTGCTGATCTATCTGGCCCCGCGAGCCAGATAATTACCGCCACAATCGCTCCCACAACCCAGAAGATGGCATTGCCCGCCCTGGCGTTGCCGAGTTTTTGTCCTACGTCCGCGTTCATCGCAAGATGCACAGCCAGGATCAATCCAACCCCAAAAGCAAAGATGTAGTAGAGTATTCTTGTCACTGTTCTCCCTCCTATGATCTCCAGGGTTTGTTTCGAAACATGAGAAACATGAAAAGGAACCGACGGTCGAGCCGGTCATTTTATACAAAATAAATTTTCTTATTTTGAACAAACTCAAGAGCGAGCATTTCTTCCAGTTCCCCATTCACAAAACAGCGGGAATAACGTCACAACCAGCGCTTTTCTTTCCCTACGCTATTTCGTCGAGATATACCTCTCTGTGCTCCCTTGCTGAGGTTGTCGCGGCAAGAGCGAACTGGAGCACTCTCCTGCCCTCTGCAGGCGTGAGATGAGGTTTTTGTCCCGTAGCGAGGCAATCAAGCAAGTGCCTGGTGCAATCGCGAAAACTTACCCCCCAGTCAACTTCAAGATCCGTAAAAGCCGTGAGTTTGCCTTCTCTATATAAAAGAAGAGCCGGTATGCTAAGCATATTCCCATGCCCACGGGTCACCCAGATTACCCCGTCTGTACCTGTGATTTCGATTCTGTCATCCGCGGCGTAATAATTCGACTGGATAAACATGTTGTAAGCCCAGGTAAAATCAATGCTTCCAAATTTCTTTCCTTCCCTGTATTTCCAGATGCATATGCTTGGAGCGTCGACTGAGCGCCCTTCTCCAAGGGGGAGCTCCTCCATCCACGCGAAAACCTTTTCAACGTCCCCAAGGAGGTAGAAAGCCATTGAAAACTTGTGATATCCATCGTCAAAAACAAAAGGTCCACCGCCGCATGTCTTCTCGTCAACTCGCCATGCCCATGCCTCAAGGGGCACCTCCCAGCCTCCCTTTCCAGAAAGTGTGCGCATACGGATATTTAGAGGTTCTCCGATTGAACCTTCGTCGAGAAGACTTTTCGCTTTTACCACGGGCGGATAAAAAATGAAGTTCTCATATACTCTAAGAACCAACCCTGCCTTATCCGCTGCAGCGGTGATCTCATCCATTTCACGCACGTTTATCGCCGGAGGTTTTTGAAGAGAGACATGCTTCCCCTTCGCCAGCGCTTCCAGCGCCATTTCCCTGTGCAGATGATGAGGCGTGAGGATCTCGACAAGGTCAATTGAATGGTCAGTTATGAGTTCGCGGTAGTCCTTGTAAAACTTGGGGATTTGGTACTCTTCGCTTCTTTTGCGCATTTTTTCTTCCGAAATGTCTGAAATGGCGACGACAGAAGCATCATTTCTATCCTGGTAACCGAGCATATGGAGGTCAAATATACGTCCACACCCTATGATACCTACTCCTATCTGTTTTTCACTCATTGTCGCTCTCCTCGCTCCATTTTGTTGACTTGTTTTTCGGTAGCAATTCTATATTTCTATATAAATCTGCACTCTTATAACATCTTGGCAGCAGTTTAAGCAAAACCGCTTTCAAAATTAATGAAGTATGAAATTTCAGGCGTTTCCCTCACTGGGAAAGATAGCCTCGTTAAACCCCGATAATCAACTGATTTCTGAATGGATTCTGAAAGAAGGGTAATGATGCTTTGCAATTTTCATTTTGAAAAAATTTAAGCAGCATTCGTCTTGCTCTATCCGGGAACTCAAATTTTTATTAAGGTTTATTCTGTGAAGATCTCATGAAGGTGTGTGCGCTTGTGTATCGAAATACATATTCGCCCATACGTGTTTGTCCAAACATATCATATATGTGGATTCGCGAAGACTTTGAAGAAGTATGCTCGGATTCTCTTGAGTTTTCAGATGATAGAATAATAGTTAAATGAATAATAGTTAAATGAGTTGCTGGATTCGTGTGAGTACAAAGCGGTAGGGCTTTTCTTTCGCGAGAGTGGCGGAACTGGCAGACGCGCGGGGCTTAGGACTCCGTGGTCTTTGACCGTGGGGGTTCGAGTCCCCCCTCTCGCACCAATCGCTTGATTAGAGAAAGAGGAGGAGATTCGTCTGAAAGCGGAAGTATTAAAAAAAGAAGGTCACGAGGTTACACTCAGGATTGAGGCAGAACTGGAGGATTTAAAAGAGGCTTTAGACGAGACTTACAGGGAAATCAGCAGAACTTTAAGCGTTCCTGGTTTCAGAAAAGGCAAGGTCCCGAAAGCTGTCATCGACTCAAGGTTAGGCGCGGAAAATGTTTTCAAACAGGCGCTAGAAAGGGGTTTGCCATCTCTCTATCTTGCTGGCGTGGAATCGTCCGGTATTTTTCCTGTTTCCGAGCCAAAAATAACGATGATTGAAACAAGGGAAGATCGTTCGGTGGTATTTGAGGCTAAAGTGGATGTGAAGCCGGAGGTGGAAGTCAAGGATTACAAAGGAATCAAAGTCGACAGACCGCGCACCGATGTCAGCGATGAGGATGTTGAAAGGGCTGTGCAGCAGGCGCGGGAGAGATTTGCAACCTTGGAAGTTGTTGAGGGAAGACCCGCTTCGCAGGGGGACTATTTGCTTTTTGATTACAAAGCTTTTGCCGATGGTATTCCCGAGGAAGGGGCGAGCGGCTCCGATATCCTTATTGAGATAGGAGCGGGTGATTTTCTGCCCGGTTTTGATGACCAGCTTGTCGGAGCAAGGAAGGGCGACATCATTGATGTTGTAGTTAATTTCCCCCCTGACTACGCAGTAAGGGAACTTGCGGGGAAACCGGCGACTTTCAGGGTTATTGTCAAAGAGATAAAAACTAAAGTCCTCCCGCCTATGGATGACAAACTTGTGAAGGAGATAAGCGTTTTCGAAACTGTCGACCAGTTTAAACAGGACCTCAGGGAAAATATACAAAAATTGAAGGAGATGGCTGCTGAAAGAGAGTTAAGGCAAAAGGTGGTGGATAATCTGGTTGACCGGACTTATGTAGAACTCCCAGAATCCATGATTATGAGGGAAGTTGATAGGGAGATCGAAAATTTCGCTGAGAAGATCCGCGAGAGGGGTATTGATTTTGAAGACTATCTCAAAGCGGCGAAAACTACGCGATATGAACTTGAAAAAACGTTCAGGCCCAAGATTGTCAGAAGCCTGAAAGCTTTACTTGTTCTTGAGGCTGTTGCCGAGGCTGAGAACATAGAGGTTTCAGAGACTGAAGCCGAGGATTATATAAGAGAGAGGGTGGCCTCGGCGGGTGGCGATCCTGAAAAAGCGCTCGAGGAGATCAAGAAAAGCGGGGAAATGCCAGTAATTATGGCAAATATGAGGCTTTCCCGGACGGTGGATTTCCTGGTTGAAAATGCTGAAATAAGGGGTGAAGTGTCGGGCGAAGATGTGGCGCAGAGTATTGAAGCATCGGATAAACTGACCTCTAAGTCTCATGCAGAAGAAACTGAAGCCGAAATGTCGGAGAGTGGGTCTGATAGCCCCGCGGTCGATATGGATAATTCCGGGGCATCATCAGAGAGTGCCGCATCGGGTTTATCTCCCAAAGAGAATGCTCGCTTGGAGGCAAGAAAAGAATCAGGTGAGCAAGGTGTCCCGGAGGTTCACCACCCTTCAAATGGCTTGGGCAGCGAGAACGCGGGAAATGCTCAAGAGGGTTTGGAAGAACCCGGCAAAAAAGGGGATATCAAACGCGGGGAGTTAGGTTAAACTTAGTTTGAAGAAAGAATCAGGAGGTGCTGTGGACAAACATGAAAGATCAACTTGTGCCTATCGTGATTGAGCAAACCCCGAGGGGAGAGCGCTCCTTCGACATATATTCACGCCTGCTTAAAGAGCGAATAGTTTTTATCGGCATGGAGATCGATGACCATCTTGCGAATCTTGTCATGGCTCAACTCCTCCACCTGGAAAGCGAGAACCCAGAAAAGGACATAAACCTGTACATAAACTCCCCGGGAGGCACGGTCACAAGCACGCTCGCGATTTACGATACCATGCAGTATATACGCTGCGACGTGTCAACTGTGTGCATAGGACAGGCGGCGAGCGGGGCTGCTGTCCTTCTGGCCGCAGGGACTAAGGGCAAAAGATTTGCCACGCCGCACTCGAGGATACTTATTCACCAGCCTCACGGGGGTGCATCGGGGCAGGCTATCGACATTGATATTCAGGCAAAAGAGATACTTCGCACCCGGAGACTTCTCGATGAAATTCTTGCAAAACACACCGGACAGCCCATCGAGAAAATTCACAAGGATACCGACAGGGACTTCATAATGGTGCCGGAGCAGGCGAAGGAGTACGGGATAATAGACGAGGTGATTTCCCAAAGAAAAATCGGGGAGGAAACAGGAAAGCCTGAGAAGTAAAAATAAAGTAGCTGCTTTATATGTTAAAAAATATTTTGACTGGAGGTTAACTTGGCTAAGTTCTCGGATGGAAGCGATTTATTAAAATGCTCCTTTTGCGGTAAAACACAGCGGCATGTCAAGAAGCTGATTGCCGGCCCGGGCGTATACATTTGCGATGAGTGTATCGAGCTTTGCAATGAGATTATTGCGGAAGAGCTCTCAGAAACGCCCGACATCCAGCTCGGTCAAATCCCGAAGCCCAAAGAAATACACGCGTTCCTCGATGAGTACGTGGTAGGTCAGGAACGCGCAAAGATGATACTTTCTGTTGCGGTTTACAACCACTATAAGAGAATACAGGTTGGCGCGTTTTCCAATGACGATGTTGAGCTCCAGAAATCAAACATTCTTCTCGTTGGACCTACAGGGTGCGGGAAGACCCTTCTGGCTCAGACGCTGGCAAGATTTCTGAATGTTCCCTTTGCTATAGCTGACGCTACAACTCTAACCGAGGCTGGATATGTTGGGGAGGATGTGGAAAACATCTTGCTCAAACTCATTCAGGCTGCTGACCTTGATGTTAAAAAGGCTGAGACGGGGATAATTTATATAGACGAGATTGACAAAATCGCGAGGAAAAGCGAAAGCCCGAGCATAACACGCGACGTATCAGGCGAGGGTGTCCAGCAGGCTCTTTTGAAAATACTTGAGGGAACCATCGCGAGCGTTCCCCCTCAGGGCGGCAGAAAACATCCTCACCAGGAGTTCATTCAGATTGACACGACCAATATTCTCTTTATCTGCGGCGGGGCTTTCTCCGGTATAGAAGACATAATTGAGGACAGGGTTGGCAGAAAAGGTGTGGGTTTTGGAGCTGAAGTTATGGCGAAAGGCGAGAAAAACATTGGTGAGATTCTCACCAAAATAATGCCTGAGGACCTGTTGAAGTTTGGGTTGATCCCGGAGTTCGTGGGCAGGCTACCCGTTGTAGCCACTCTGCACAATCTCACTAAAGAACATCTAATGGAAATACTCGTTAAGCCAAAGAACGCGCTCGTCAAGCAGTATAAGAAGTTTTTCGAATTCGATGGCGTCGAGCTGATTTTCACAGAGGGTGCACTTGAGGAAATTGCCGAGAAGGCTCTTGAGAGGGCGACGGGCGCTAGGGGTCTTAGGGCTATCATGGAGGAGGCTCTTCTTGATACGATGTTTGAATTGCCCTCCCGAAATGACATAGTTAAATGCGTCGTGACCAGGGAAGTCGTTGCGGAGAATTTCAAGCCCACCCTTCTGACATCACGCTCGGAGATCAAGGTTTCCCAGGGCAGTGAGGCCGAAGAAGAAGAAACAGCTTAATCGATCTTCTGACGTGTTGTGAACTTGCCGGCGATATCCGCTGCTTTCACAATAGGGGATTTTGAGGTTTCCCGGAGAGTTTCCGAGATAAACGTCCACCTGCCGCCTATTTCTTCATAAATTGCTCCCAGCTGCTCGAGACGTTCTCCGAATTCCGCGCTCTTTTGCGCCGCGTTCTGGGCTCTTGCCTTGAGGTCATTGACATAAGGAGACACCTGCCTGTAAGCCCTTTTCGCTGTTCTGTACGTTTTCGCCAGGGCGTTATATATCGCAAAAATTACTATGATTCCAAGCAATATGGGAAAACAGCAGATAGCTATATATACCAGAACCATTTTGCCTCCAGAATCTTTTGATATTAAAAAGTATTAAGCCCTTAATAAAGCGTTAAGATTTTATCACACTATAAAAGTGCTCCAGGTGAGAAATAGTTGATAATTCGGGTAAGAAGATATACCCGATCAAAATTTGTTCAGGAAGTTCTCCCCTGCTCTGGCGTTGTGTTATGCGAAAAGAGACAATAAAATTTTCGGGAAAAGTCAGGTGGTGTAAGCTTTGGGCAAACGTGAGACTACTAACAACATTGAAATGAAGAGCGCCTGCTCTCCTGCCGATTTCGAGGAAAAGTGGTACAGATACTGGGAGGAGCGCGGGTTTTTCCATGCTCGCACCGATTCAGACAAGCCCCCGTTTTCTATGGTAATTCCCCCGCCCAATGTCACAGGGGTTTTGCATATGGGGCATGCGCTTAACAACACCCTTCAGGATGTGCTCGCGAGATGGAAAAGAATGCAGGGTTTCGAAGTACTGTGGATTCCCGGCACTGACCATGCTGGAATAGCCACTCAGAACGTCGTGGAGAGGCAACTGGAAAAAGAGGGTAAGAGCAGAAAAGAGCTTGGGCGCGAGAGATTTATAGAGCGTGTCTGGGAGTGGAAAGAAGAATACGGGGGGACAATCATAAAGCAGCTGAAGAGGCTCGGTTGCTCATGTGATTGGGAGCGTGAGCGCTTTACCATGGATGAAGGGTGTTCGCTTGCAGTTCGAACGGTTTTCAAGAGGCTTTATGATGAGGGGCTGATATATAAGGGGGAGTATATTATCAACTGGTGTCCCCGATGTCTAACCGCTCTTTCCGATATAGAGGTTGAGTACAGGGAAAAAAGGGGGCATTTATGGTATGTTGCCTACCCCTATGAGGACGGTGACGGTGAGATTGTCGTGGCTACTACAAGGCCGGAAACTATGCTTGGAGACACCGCGGTGGCGGTGCATCCGGAAGATTCGAGATATAAGAATGCGGTGGGAAGAGAGGTAATAGTTCCGCTCGTCGGCAGAGTTATTCCCGTGATCGCCGATGCACTTGTTGATCCGGATTTTGGGACTGGCGCGGTGAAGGTGACCCCCGCTCATGACCCGGCTGACTTCGAAATAGGCATTAATCATGGTCTTGAGAGAGTGAATATATTCAACAAAGACGCAACCGTAAACGAAAATGGGCTCCGTTATGCCGGGCTTGACCGCTATGAAGCTAGAGAAGCAGTGCTTAATGACTTAATGAAAGAAGGCGCTCTTAAGAAGACTGTTGAACATCTCCATTCAGTGGGACACTGTTACAGATGCGGAACGGAAGTGGAGCCATATCTTTCCGAGCAGTGGTTTGTGAGAATGAAAGGCCTCGCCCGGGAAGGAATCGCTGCAGTGAGGGATGGAAGAATAAGGTTCGTGCCGTCAAGATGGGAGAAAGTTTACTTCGACTGGATGGAAAACATCAAAGATTGGTGCATATCAAGGCAGTTATGGTGGGGCCATCGCATCCCCGTTTGGTATTGCCAGGCGTGCGGCCAACTGACCGTGAGCGAAGACGAAGTGGTCGCGGCCTGCCCGGAGTGCGGCGGACCGGTTCTGCAGCCCAGCACCGAGGCCCGGCCGGACACCGTCCCGGCGCGGGTCACCGGCCGTGGCCGTCAGCGCGACCGGGATGCCGTCGTCCACGACCGTGTAGGCCGCTGGAGGCGCCAGGCCCGCCG
>JACVIW010000089.1 GCA_015711695.1 Candidatus Geohydrothermomicrobium daggyaiense | reverse complement strand
TGACCCTTTCGCTACTTCATCTGTCTGGAAGACCGCAGCTGGAAAGGAACCCTGGTGGTGGTGGAAAGAAGGCCCCTATTTAAGAGAGCTTTCCGTCTGGAAGGGGAAAGGGGGAGTGCCGATCGGAAATTTTGTGGGATGGTGGGTCGTCCCATTCCTCATCGTATTTATCTTCTATCTGTTTTTCCAACGGGACAACAGGATTTCCGGGAAACTTATAAACGCAGTTCCCCTGATGGTCTATTTTTTCCTTTATCTGACCGTGGTCGGGGTTGTTCTCATGATGAACTGGTTCGAGGACGGCTTCGTTCAGGTGGCTTTAATCGGAACGTTCACAATGATGCCAGTTGTCTCCGTGGGTATCGTGAAACTCGCAAGAGACTATACATAAGATTGTGGCTCTCCCGGAAAGATAAGGTAAGGTTTTTAGCATGCCTTTAAAAAATGTGATAATCTCACTGACTTTTTGAAGGCAAAAAGGAGGAATAAGTGCGGTCTTTCCCCTTTCCTGTTTCCGAGAAACGCTTCTGCAGGTACGCGCTCAAAATTGCCGCCCTTTGCACGGGTTGTCTTGTTTTTATGCTTTCCCTGGTGGCATGCTTTTTTTCTTTTCCCCTTCGAATCAAACGCATCCACGGGCATTAACGGCGGGCACAACGTGCTTGGCTCTCAGGACCTTTCCAGGAGGTGGTATTTCGCGGAAGGCACTACCCGCGCCGGGTTCGAGGAATACATATGCCTTCTGAATCCTGGAAACAAGCCAGCCCGGACAAAACTACTATACATGCTCGAAACCGGCGATAACATCGAGAAAACTTACGACCTTGCTCCCGCGAGAAGGTTCACCGTGCCTGTTTACCACGATGTTCCAGCCGGGCACGATGTATCCTGCGTTATCGGATCCACCGAGCCGGTTGTTGCCGAGCGCCCGATATACTTTGACTACTCAGCGAACTGTAACGGCAGTCACTCCGCGGCAGGCGCAAAATCCCCGAAAACTATATGGTACTTCGCGGAAGGCTGTACACGCGGTGGCTTTGACACCTATCTTTGCATCATGAACCCCGGAGAAAAGTATGCGCTCGCCGAAATCGAATACTACATGGGAAACGGAACAACCGGGAAGAAAAGCGCAATCCCAGTTAAAGCGCAAAGTCGAATGACGATCGCCGTGCACGAAAGCGAGCACGGGGCGGGAAGAAGGGCTGGCGAAGAAGGAGACGTGAGCATGAGGGTTCGCTCTAAAAGCGATGCCGGACTCATCGTGGAGCGTTCGATGTATTTCTCATACCAGCCTTTCTAAAACGGTGGTCACTGCGCGTTCGGGGCGAAGAAGCCGACACGGATGTGGTTCTTTGCGGAAGGTTGCACCAGGCACGGGTTTGACACGTACCTGTGCTTGAAGAACCCGCTGGATAAAACCGAAGAAATCGCCATTACCTACTTCCGGGGCGATGGGAGCGTCGAGCAAAAACGGACACGTGTTGACCAACACAGCAGAAAAACAGTATGCGTTCACGGAGATGCCGAAGGCGCTGGCAGAAGTCCCGGCATTCGGGGAGATGTTGGAATATGCGTTAAATCGATAAATGGCGCGGGCATTGTGGCTGAGCGTCCGGTCTATTTCGCCTCGCGCTGTCGGACCGTGGACAGGATCGCGCTCGCGAATGCGCGAAGATGGGGTGAGGTCGTTCGCGGACAACCCGAACGGAAATGCCTCTGCCTTACGTTCGACAGCGCAGGTGGAGGGGACGTCGCGGTGTCGATATCGAACATTCTGGAAGCGAATTCAGCGAACGCAACATTCTTCGTGACCAAAGACTTTCCAGGAAAATATCCGGACGCCATAAGGACAATCGCGCAAAAAGGGCATGAAATCGGGAATCATTATATGACGCACCCGCAGTTTACGAAGATTTCCGCTTCGCGCGCCGACTGGGAACTCTCATCAACGGACGCAGCAGTCCAGCAAACAACGGGCTTCTCCACGAAACATTATTTCCGCTTTCCCTATGGCGACAGAAACTCAGCCTTATTGCCCTCGCGAACTCGCTCGGGTACCTTTCGGTTTACTGGACGGTGGACCCACAGGACTCGCGCGCGGGGAGAACATCTGCCCGGATCGCATCGCATGTCATCTCGAGGGCTGAAGACGGCGCCATTATCCTCATGCACTTTACGCCGGCAACCGTCAACGCATTACAGGCAATTATTGACGGCTTAAGGGCAAGAGGTTTTGAAATCGTCACACTCACTGAACTTCTGCTCGGAAACTGGTGACAGTCCGGTCAGGCGTTGAGCCAGCCGCGACTTGCGCCTCGCGAGAAACTCAATTTTTCTCCTGATTAATGCCTCTTTTTTCCAACCATCTTTGTGTATGCACCTTGAATCGCTTGCCGAAACACATTACATGCAGTCCTGATCCGCCTGCTAAGAACGTTACGAGCATCAATACGTCGCTTTTTTATGCCGCAATCTTGCCGCTACACTTGTTCTGGCGCCAAAACCTTACCTGTGCTTCTTGCGCACCCTTTTCGAGGCGTTTATCACTTCCTGGAGCCATGTTCCCCAAAAAAGCGCGCCCTGTCTGAAGAATCCCCTGAATAGAACCGCCAGCAGAACCATAAGCTGGCTTGCGCCAAAACATTCGCTCCGCCTGTAGAATCCCTTGATATCGCGTCCGCCCATTACGCTAACCAATAAAAACCTGTGTTGAAAATATTCCCGTGTTTCATGGAAAAGCAAGTGCAATGAAAAATAAACTTGAAAGAAGGCGAAAAGGAATAATCAGTAAATAGAGGATAAAAACAAAAGCGCCGGCTTGTGATACCGGCACAATAAAGGCCTCTCGCTTTAGCTCTTCTTATTCACTCGGCACATATATAAATTAATCACGCCACCGCCGGAGCTTATAGAAAGCTTATAGTATTATGCACGGATAGAACGGAGGCCAGCCAGGCAGCGGTAATCTCTCCGTATGCGAACCGATCTCATAAACATCGTCGTCGTGGAAAACACGGTCCGTGGTCACCCAGCGCCCCCTAGAGGGTCCTATTCCGCCGCGCGTGAAAAGGTCAACACCCTGCCAGTAATAAGAAGCCCATACGAGTTCGCTGCAATACCACGTTCTCTTGTTTGGATTGGCATTTCTTGTCGGGAGCGGTGCGTAGCACGGCGGCGGTTTTCTCTGGGTTTGCGCCACGGCCCAGGCGGCGGCTTGACGGCGCTTCTCCTCGCTTGTCTTTACCCTGAGATATCGAACGTAAGTTTCCCTTGGATATGCCCAGTCAGATAGGGGATACAGTTTTACACCCTCGAGCCTCGCTTCAGCGACAAGGCCATTTCCGACATAAATGCCAAGGTGCGTGTAAAACACGAAAAGCACGAGAAACATCTCCTGCCTGACTATCAGAAGGTCGCCCACTTCAAGCTCATCGAGACCAATCCCAGTCTGAGTCGGTTCCGAAACTTCCTGTGAATTCGTAGGCGCCTGAGCGGGAACTTCCGCGGGAGAGGTCATGGTTTGCTGCGAGCCTGAGGCTTGTGGCTCCGTAGCGAGGACACTTCGCGGCAATGCGACAGACAAAATTAGACCGAGAACCATCAATAAGACCATAACTAATGTAAATATGCGCCGCATGAAAAATCTCACCTCCCCAGAACTATAAACGACAGCTCCTGGCAAATTTGCCTGGCTGCGGTATGAAACTAACCCGTTCATCCCTCCTGCGAGGAATCTTTATGGCTCAATCACCATCTTTTCCAGATAAGTCTTGAGAAAGCGTAAGGAAAAACGACATTCACATAAGAATCAACAAGCCTGAACGTGTCCATTTCAAGATAACTCTGCCCGGGCAACACAATCAAATAATTCCTTTAAATATCAAGATAGTCGAAAGTAAAATCTTCATGAACGTTATTTTAAAACCAGGAAGGAGAAAAATCGAGTAAAATTTCAAATGTTTGAAAGATGCGTCCACGTCCGCACACGCGCATGGCGCACTTCAGGCAAATCGGGAACGCGTCGCTTTTTTAAGAATAACGAATAATCCTTATTGCCCCTTGAAGCTCGAACGAATCCTGCCAGGGGCTGCTTTATTGTGTTCCAGATTATGAACCAGCGCTTGAAGTATTAAAGTGTCAGGGCAAAAAACTCGAGGAAGAAAATGTGAGGGACTTAAAAAGTCCTCCGGGAATGCATCTGATAATGAAATCATGCACGCGACACCCAACATTAAAGGTATGACTGCGTGAAAATGCACGCGATGTCTTTAATTACACCGTGATTTAAGCATAGAAGACCAAGCATCAAGGCAGGTCTTACCAGGCGATAACGCTTACTCGGCTTAAGAAAAAGAGTAATCTGGAGCAGTGATTGGGTGAGTGCTTCTAACTGTAAACTAATGCTTAAGGACATCCGGGATGCGGCTTATCTTTCTTTGATTGTATGAATTTTTACTATCTTTACTATCCCGGAAAGGTCCTGATATGCTCCAATGTGAATCCATAATTTAGCGTTCAAGCCATCCGCATGAAAAGCATTGACAATTGAAACATTTTTGAAATTCGAAGAAACTCAACGGACAGCGCTAACCGGGTATTACGCTTCATATCCAGCGACGGTAACATGTTCCAGGTAACATGTTCCAATGTTTTATAAATCACTTTTGCGGCGACTTCACCGTGCAGAGAGCAACCCATGCAGCAGACCGCCAAAATGAAAAACGCGAGATGGTAGTAATATACCCTAATATACCCGCGCGAGAAAAGATAGCGCCCCTCACACACCGCCTGATCGCGGGCGGAAGTCTAGCCCCATCATTGACCGTTTTTTACCCCATCATCTACTGCAGCGCCTCCTCCCGTCCATACTGTGGAGACGCAGAACAACCTTGAGATGGAGCACTTCGTCTACAGCGCTTCGGCGGCTGCCATCGAGCTTGGTTACGACTCAGCATGCGTCTTTTACTACCCCGCCTTCCGCATTCGCGACTCCCGAACCGTTGACGACATCTTCGGGCGGCGTAACTCCTTAGCAGTGGACGCCCACGGATGCCTGCCGCCCTTCCCTTTACCCCGTAAGTCTCATCATCGCTCCCGCAGGCTGAACGCTTAAGATAAACAACCCATCATCCGGCCGCAACAGAATGCGCACGGTCCCCATGCGTTCATTAAGAAGGAATACGGGAAGCGCCTGTTCATTTTCGGGTTCATCCCCCAGGAACTCTTCGAGAACACTTAGCAGCATCCGGTTATCGAGCGCTTCTCGGTAGCGCTTTGAAAGAGCCTTCAATGATCGCATGATTCGCTTCCGCGCCGACCTATTTACATGGAGTTAGAAGGGCTTGCTGGCGCGGGCATTTCGGCACTCCTCCACTTGGATGATCTCCCCTTCCGTTTAGGACCAATGCTCAAGCAATCTGCTCGAGGAGCTTTGCGGAGACCACTATCGCCTTATAACCAATACGGCGCACGCTCGGTATGAAGGTGGTCATCCACTGAGGCGGAAACGTTCTACCAATTCTCTCATGGCTCGCCGATTGCTGCTTCGACAGCGTTCAGTCTCTGTAACAAACGGCGTGGGTGAGTCTGTCCGCGGCAAAGGAGATGGTGGGAATGAGCATGTGCTTGATCGGCAACATCGAGGTCACCCGCATACTTGTCCATGCCTCCCACGAGGAAGTCGAGGCGGAAATCCTCAAAGCATTAAGGGACACGGGAAAAGGGGGTGGGTTTATCCTTTCCGCGGAGCATGAGCGCGCGGATATGCACGAATTATATCTCTATCACTCTCTTCATTTGCGGACGCCCCGACACAAAGGACATGCTCGCAGGTTATATCGCGGACATCCTGGAATTCTACTCGTGAGATCAACTACCTATTCTCAAGCGATAGCGCGTTAAGCCGAAACGATTACATACCCGTATCTCCGGATTGCTTGCCTGAACTATACAGACCGAAAGATAAACCTGAAACGACCGCGAGAGAAATTTCCTCCTTGATAGTGAATCTCCGCTATCAACCGCACGTTCGGGATAAACCTGAAACGAGCGCGAGCGAATATTTCGCCTTTCTGCCCAAATACCTGTATGAAAAACTGCATGAAACTCACCACTCTTTTTCCTCCTCTCGCAAACAACCGTGCTCGCGTGGTCCGGGACACATCCAGAACTAACTGAAATCAATAACATTGCTTGCGCCTCTTCCCTGTGTTACTCTCTCAATCCGACCCGCACATGGAAAAGGAATGACCAGATGCCGAGCAAACAAGCGGTTGTGGCGAGATACATATTGCGCTTATTGAAAACCATTTCGCTCCCCGATTCTCCTTCCCTCAAATTTAGGAGATACATACTCAGCAAAGTGGTCCCGCTTCTTACGCCCAGAGTAAAAGGTGTCAGGAAGGAGAAGGTGGAAGTATCCGGCGTTGCTGCCGAGTGGCTGATTCCTGATGGCGCGCCCGAAGATAAAGCTCTTCTATACCTCCACGGGGGCGCTTATGTATCGGGCGACATCGAAAGCCACCGGAACCTCGCGTCGCATATCGCAATTTCCTGCGGATGCCGCGCGCTTATCATTAACTACCGCCTCGCCCCTGAAAACCCGTTCCCGGCGGCGCTTGAAGACGCCGTATCCGCATATCGCTGGCTTCTGGTCCGGGGATATGAACCGGGAAAAATTGCGATTGTCGGGGATTCCGCTGGAGGAGGTCTCGCAGTTGCGACCCTTGTTTTCCTCAGGGACAGCGGTGACCCCATGCCTGCAGCCGCGATGCTGCTCTCACCCTGGACAGACCTTGAGCAAAGCGGTGAGAGCCACAGGAAATTGGGCAGGAAAGACCCGATGATTAACGTCCGGGGATTGCGTAAAGACGCGCTCAGGTACGCCGGGGGCACGAGCCTGAGGGACCCTCTGATCTCTCCGGTATACGCGGATTTGAAAGGGCTCCCCCCGCTTTACATTCAGGTTGGCTCGCTTGAAGCGCTCCTTGAAGATTCGCGGGGACTTGCCCGCAACGCGGAGCGAGACGGTGTTCGGGTTCAACTGGAGGTCGCTCAAGGAATGTTCCATGTGTACCATTTTTTTCTCCTCTGGTTCCTGAAAGCAACCAGGCGATATCAAAACTTGGCTCATTTTACAGGGAAAAAGTCGGAAATGCCTGATGAGAAAACGCGTCAGCCATCGACACTCGGAGAGATCTCATTTTATTGGGGGAAAAGTTGTAAATGTCTGAAAAGCACTGGCCAATCCGGATTTATTCAATATCGTTTTCACGATACAGGCTGAAATCGGTCGCTTTTTCTGATAATGCGCTCGAAAGTAAATGATTGAAACCTTCCGGAGAGGATGAGACTTCGAGACGTTCACCCGGCAAGGTAAGACCTTATTTTCTCAAGGACATCACGCAAGCGCGGCGCAGGATACCACTCTTTTTTTGTTAATTCGTTAGTGAAAGCCTTATACGCGAGCGAAATCCCCTCAACCAGCTCACCTGGCATCGGCTCGGGTTTCCCTGAAACATGCGCCTTCCAGTTCACCGGCTCTTTCTTCTTCGCTTCCTCGGTTTCTTGAAACCAGGCGCTTTTCCTGTAATAAATTCGCGCGATCTCCTTGCTTACCGGAATATCCCTGTATGAGAACCTGCATTCGTCGAGCGTCCCGACCGCGTCAACGAGCATTATCTTTCTTTGCTCATCAAATCCGAACTCCACCTTGCCATCCTCATGAAGAAGGCCGAGTGGCACTGTCTTTTCGGTTATAAGGCGGTTTATCGCAAGCACCGTTCTTTTTAGGGTTTCCACCTCCCCCTCGGTTAAAGCTGCAATTTCCCTGCCCTCCTCCCACGTCAGATAGCGGTCGCTCGCCTCAAGTTTGGTCGAGATATCAAGGATTGGTTCATCAAGAATTTGCCCGGGCTTTGGTTCTTCCGAAAGCCCGAGTTTCCGCCAGTCAAGGCTGCCTTCTTTGATCCTTTTGAATACTGACGACCCCTCGGGAAGGGAGTTTCGATAAATTATCTCAAGCGGAATTAAAAAACAGCTCTTCTCGTGTCTATAAACTGAATAATCATAGCGCCCCCCGGTTGTGGCGGGGTGCACCACCCTTACCGCTTTGAACTGGAGCACATTTACGGGACCCCTCAATTCCGAAAGGCTCACGACGCGCCCGTCCTCCACAACCGCCGTCGAGCCCTCGCCGCCGATCACGGCCACCACCGGCTCCTCGAACCCGCCCGGCTGCCACGACCGTAGCCGGTCGCCGAGAGCGGCTGCCGCCGCTTCGGCCGTGGCCCGGTCGATCGCCGCTTCCAGGGCCTGCTCGATTCGGCCTCGGCGCGGCTGCCGCCGAACTTCGGCAGCGTCGACGAGATGGTCGGCGACGCCCTGAAGACCGCCGGCGACAAGGCCGGTCTGGCGATGCGCCTGCAGGCGCGCAAGGCGGTCGCCGAGGCGGTGGCGGCGATGCGCGAGCGCGGCCTGAGCGTGCATCG
>JACVIW010000088.1 GCA_015711695.1 Candidatus Geohydrothermomicrobium daggyaiense | reverse complement strand
ACTCCATACCGGAGATCGCACTGGGTACCCCACTTCCGGTGGTTATTCCAACCGCTATTTCAGGCGCCCTCACATACAACAGAAAGGGGTTGCTTGATTGGAAAGCCGCTTTACTTTTGAGCGCCGGGGGAATTGGGGGAAGTGCTCTTGGCGCATACATAACTCGTTTTATCAACCTGCACTACCTGATGCTTGTTACCGGGGTTGTTGTTCTATATATGGCTTATCTCTCGTTCAGAGAAGCAAAAAGGTTTAAGAAAAACAGAAAACTTCCTCCGGAAAGAGTAAGAAAAAGCTCAGCCGATAACGAAAAAAAGGCAAACAGGATAAGAATTGACGATACCCGTGAGGGCAGGGAGTCCGAATCCTGGAAATTCGTCGCATTGGGCTTTTTAAGCGGTTTTTACTCGGGACTCCTCGGCCTGGGAGGGGGAATTGTCCTCGTGCCAGCAATGCTTTTTGTCTTAAAAATGCCTATTAAAAAAGCGTTCGGCACCTCGCTTGCGGTAATTGCTGTGATTGCCATCCCTGGCACAGTCATCCACTCCCTGCTCGGTCATGTTTCGGGCTCCACTCTAATCTATCTGATAGTAGGTGTAATTCCGGGTGCCTTCTTTGGAGCGAAAATAACAATAAAAGCGAATGAGGCCTGGCTTTATTCGGGATTCGGTTTCCTGGTGATGGTCTTCGGAATCATCTTCATTGTTAATGAAATAATTAGCATGGTCCATTGAGTTGACGTTTGCAGAAAAGGATGAAAAAGGGCTATATGTATAAGCTTTCTATGGAAAAATGCAAGAAATTGTTTACCCGCTAAACGCGAAACCGGATAAGATTCTTATGAGTAAGCTCCTAAAAGTCATTTTCACGGCATTTATTACAACCGCTTTGCTGTCTTTCTTCTTGCCCAAACCACGTGTTCACGCTTCCCCCTCACCCTCAAGCGAGAGTTATATATCGATAGAACTGACCAAGGACGCATTCTGGTATGAAATCGGTGCCCGCGGAAAACTTTATATCACGCTCCGTAACAGGAGTCGGGAACCAATAAAGGACGTCACGCTACGGGTTAGATCCTATCGCAAAATTGCGTCAAGGTCCTCGATCAATGAATTTTTTGAAAAGAAAGAAACTGGTCCGGTAAAGGCAGTAGAATACCAGAGGACACAGCTCACCCTCCTTCCCGGAACAAACAAGTTTACCGCGGAAGTTGAGTTCAACAGGGGAAAATTCTCACGGGGAATCTACCCGGTTACGGTCGAGGCACTGAGAAGAAACAAAAAAGAAGCAGAGGCGAAAACCGTATTTCTTGTTATTTCCGGCGAGGAAACGAAACAATACCCCGCTCTTAACATTGTTACGGTGATTGACATACATCCCTTCCCAAATTACGATCCCGAGGGAAATTTCTCGCAAAAAAGGATAATTGAAGCTTGTAAGTCAAATGGAAGCAGGAAGGGATGGCTTTCTGCCCTCGTTGATGGCATTATTCAAAATCCCAATATTCGCCCAACAGTAAGTTTTGCTCCATATCTGATGGAAGAACTCGAAGAAGTCTCGGAAAACATCCGAAAAGAAAAAAACCACGGTTCATCAAAATCCATTCCTCCATTTCAAAATTCAGGGTCAACGCTGGAAGTCTTTGAAAAAATACGGTTTTTAGCAGGTAGCGGCATATCCCAGTTCCTGCTCACACCGTATGCCTTGCCAAATCTCGAAATCCAATGGAACATCGGCTGGCAAAAAGACGCAAAAGAACAAATATCGCTTGGCGCTAACACGCTTCAGAGATGCCTTGGGTTCATGCCGGATAAGAGATTTCTCTTTTCGCCCGCGATGAGCATAAACTCCAGGGTTGCGGGCGATCTAGGGGAAGGCACGGGTGATGTGCTTGTGCTTTCACCCGAAATTCGCACACGCTCAAGAATGCTCGCAAGCATGATCGACGCGAGTTCACCAGCGATTCCATTTAGGCTTAAAACCGAGACAAAGAGAGAAATTACCTGTTTTTTTGCTGACAAACTCGCTTCGGAGCTTATCAATAAGGCAAGTAAAAGCAGCGATGCGCATGCCGCCGCGCAAATGGTAACCGCGGATCTTGCGGCTCTTTTCTTGCATAGCCCGGCTAAGGAACGCATTTGCACGATTGTGTGGTCATTACCCAAACAACCGTCACCCGATGTGATCAGCAGTTTGATAAAGGTGCTCTCAAGCGCTCCCTGGCTCAATAACCTTACCCTGAGCGAAGCCAGCGCCCTATATGAAACCAAGCAAATAGAATCTATCGAAATTCCGCCGAAAAGAAGCGACGAGGAGTTTTCTTATTTCCCGGAGGTTGGTGTTGCGCGTGAAGCTTTCTGGAAGTTCCGGAAGGCAGTTTCGACGAGTAACCAAATAGTCAAACATCTTCGCAGAAACCTTTTCATAGCGCAGAGCGATATTTGGAGGAGATCTAACGCAAGAACGCGGGGGCTCCAATATGCTGAGTACATCAACAAAAGGATAAGGGAAGAAGCCGCAAAAATATCGTTTGAACAGACTGGAATGATAACACTGACCGGTGGAAAACCAAGAATACCTCTTACAGTGAGGAATCTTACGGGGTACAGAGTGAAAGCTGCTCTTGAACTATCATGCGATGGTATTTCGTTCCAGGATGGTAACAGAATCAATGTGACTCTCGAGCCAAAGGAGAATCTTTTTGAAATTCCGGTAATTGTAAAAAGAAAGGGAAAGCTAACTCTTCGCGCTATCATAAGTTCTGACGGGCTTGAATTCTCTAAAGCGGAAATAATTATTCATACCGGAAGATACAGCGCTTTCGCAATTGTTTTCCTGGGAACTATACTTCTTGCCATAGCACTGATCTCAGCAATAAGAGTCATCGCAAGGAGGAGGGCGGGAAAGCATAAGAGTAAGAAGAAAAAACCCATCGAAAACTGAAAACAGCGGACTTAAGCCGGCGACATTCGCAAAAGGCGCCTCTGTGATGACACTGGGAACCGGCATTAGCAGAGTCACCGGTTTCATCCGTATGGCTCTACTTGCCTCAATCCTCGGGATGACCACGAGGGAATTGGCAGATGCCTTCAACCTTGCAAACATCACGCCAAACATTGTTTATGATCTCGTTCTCGGGGGTGTCCTATCATCCCTTTGTATTCCTGTTTTTATCGAATATCTATCCACAAAGGGGCGCGATGAAGCATGGCATGTGGCGAACTCTATCTTCAACATTACCCTCATCATTCTCATGTTAGTTTCTCTTACCCTGTGCTTCGCTGCGCCTTATGTCATTAAGGCGCAGACATTCCTTTCGAAAGGTCGTTCAGGTATGGAATCAGAAGCGACTTTTCTCCTTAGATTTTTTATTTTCGAGGTGGTATTCTACGGTTTCTGTGCGATATACACCGGTATACTCAACTCATTCAGACACTTCACCATACCCGCGTTCGCTCCAATCGCAAATAACATCGTAGTAATAGCAACTGTGAGCATCTATTACTTCTACCCGAGCAGATACGTCCTCGCCATCGGCGCGACACTAGGCGTGGTGGCGATGGCTATGATTCAGCTTCCCTGGGTGAGGAAAACCGGTTTCAGATACAAATTCATACTCGACTTGAAGCATCCGGCTGTTAGAAAACTGGGCAAACTCGCGATACCGGTCATAGGGTACGTCGTGATCAATCAACTCGGCTTGTGGGTTGTAAACATACTCGCCGCCCAGGTGCGAGGAGGTATTTCAGCCTATCAATATGGTTACATCTTTTTCCAGCTTCCTTACGGCATTGTCGCGGTGTCAATTATAACTGCCCTTTTTCCTTCGCTCTCGGAACAGTCAGTTAAGAAAAAAAAAGATGAAATCATATCATCCGTTTCCCTCGGCACAAGAACAACCGCTTTCATCATCATACCTGCGTCCGTTGGTTTTGCAGTACTCAGTTCACCGATTGTAAGGTTGCTACTTGAAAGACTTAGATTCGGCAAGCAGGATACTGCCATGCTTTCTTCGGTTGTTTTTTATTTCGTAATCGGCCTTTTCTTCTTCTCCCTGTTCATGCTTGTTCTTAAAGTGTTCTATTCAATGCAGGATACTCGCACGCCCATGGTCGTCGCCGCCGTTATTATCGGGATCAACATCGCTGTTGATTTCGTGTATTTCTACACGTTCAAATCCGATGTCATGAAAGTTTCAGCGCTCGCGCTCGGAAACACCACTGCATATCTTATAGGTGCCCTCGCCGTATGGCTCGTATTGAGGTCACGCCTTGGCGCGCTCGATGGCAGGAGAATCGCTCTGTCCATCGGCAAAATCTCGTGCGCTTCCGCTTTTATGGGGGTATGTTGCTACTTCACCGCCAGGATTGTTGAAAAAACATTAGGCGTCGAGCGTCTAGGCGGCCAGCTTGTCCAGGTTTTTGGTTCAATCCTGGTGGGCGCGATCGTATACATCGTCGTCGTATCAATCCTCAAATCAGAGGAAATGGATTCGCTGAAAAGGCTTATTCTTCGCACTTTCAAGCCTTCCAAAACCGGGGAAGGAAAAAACATGTTGCGTGAATAAGACTTTATAGGGTATAGAGTAATAAGAATTAGCTTTTGTTACTTTTTTCTGCGTCAGTAGCTGGTATTCTTTTTTTACGTGTCACGCAGGAAAGCAAGCTCGGGTAAATGGAAAGAAACAGATCATTTAAGCGGGAAAAGGGTGATATTGTCATCAGGCATGTTATCAAGATCGTGCTTATTGTGATTATCGTCATTTTTCTTCTTGTCGAACTGGGTCCTATTATCTGGTACAGGTTCACAACCATGAATGAGGCAGAGGACATTGCCAACGCAATCGCTTTTGAATACCGCAATTCAAAAAGCATTGAAAAGGCGCTATATACGGCGTCCCAAGAGATGATTATCAGAAATTACACCGAGGACGAGATCAAAAGTTCCATCGTCCAATTTCTCCCTGAGGGAAATGTGCCGAAGGAGAAACTCAGGGTCACGATTGTCAAGTACGCAAACACCCTTTTCACAAAACATATAAATCCTCTCAAACGTTTCGCCAGAGTAGCCACAACCCGAGAGGTTAATCTGGCTGAAGCCGCACCTTGAGGCAGGCTATCCCGGCGCAAACCTAAACCAGTATCCTTTCCACCAAATAATGAAGTCTGTTTGAAACTCCAAGTTCGAGTATCGTCATAAAAAGCGAAATGACAATAACCGCACCAGGGCGCACCGCCTTTTCCTTCTTCAACCAATTAGTGCTTGAGAGCAAAACAAGCTCACTGTTCAGAAACAAAAGCGTCAGAAGAATCGCCGCGATTAACATGAATGTCCATACAAGAAAAGAAACACTCGGGTATTTAGTAACAAAGGGAATAAGAAATAGTGGAATTAAAAGCGCAAAAAGCACTTTCAGCTTTCCCCTTTTTGTATCCGAAACCCGTTCATTTTTTCCCAGCTCGAGCCAGTCCGGGTAATATGACCAGGCGATAAAAGCAAGAGCCACGCCGGCCAGAACACCGGTGATAACTCTGGTAGCGTTATTTGTATCCCTCAGGTGTAGATAGGAAGTCACAGCATCAAGTAAAGCGGGAAGAATTAGAAGAGATAAAAGAAGACGAATTCTTACGGACTGGAACGAATTTTTTTTAAGTAAAGCGGCAGATAGTAGAACTGTAAGAGCGAAGCCCATAAAGATTCCGGTGTCCCGCGCGCAAACGGGCAGTTGCCTTCCCCCCACAAAGAAACTCCTTTCGGGCATTTGGTGGCACACCGAATATCCCATTGCCAGCGCGATGCGTTCAGTGAAATCAACAATCCAAGACATATTTTAAATTTACCCTATCCTTTTCAATCTTTCACGGGCAGAGCACTTCACGCCCTTTTACAGTTAAAAAAACACCTTTGTTTCATGTAGCGTATCCCCTGGATTTAAAACTCGAGCTTCCACTTAGGGATATCACTTAAAACCCGTGCCAGGCAATTTTCAAATTTAGAATCAAATTTTAGCCGGAGTTACACAACACCAAGGTTTATAATTTTATTGCCGTTCACCCTTCAAAGTACATGGTTGGTTCGCCGTCAAAGGAGATCTGAAATGCATGAGCCTTTGATTTTCGAAAAAGTACCCGCGCTAAAAGATTATGTTGAATGGACCCCGCTTGGAGATTTCCCAACGCCAGTGCAAAAGCTAAAGGGCATATGCAAGGCGGAAGGGTTGACCGATTTCTACGTCAAAAGGGACGATTTAAGTTCATCTCTATACGGCGGCAATAAAGTCCGTAAACTCGAATTCCTCCTTGCGCACGCGAAAGCCAAAGGGCGTGATTGTTTGATAACTTTTGGAGCCGTTGGGTCAAACCATATCGTAGCGACAGTAATTCACGGAAATCGCCTCGGTATCAAAACAATCGCAGTGATGTTTCCGCAACCAAATGCGGCATATGTAAGAAAGAACCTGCTCCTCGACTACGTATACGGCGCCCGTTTTTGCGTTGCTCCTTCCCTAAGCGCGCTCCCCATCGCGTTCCTCAAAGCCCTCCGTGAAGGTTTTGACAGAAAAAAAATGACCGCCCCCTACATAATCCCCCCGGGTGGTTCTAACGCAAGGGGTTGCCTTGGATATGTGAACTGCGCCCTTGAAATCAAGAGACAGATTGACAGCGGTCAATTACCGGAACCGGAGTTCATTTTTGTCACTCTAGGCAGTTCAGGAACAGCAGCAGGTATGATTCTTGGAGTGGAGCTCGCTGGTATGTCAAGCAGAATTGTTCCCGTCAGAGTGGTGGAAAAATCGGTATGCAACCGCACCATATTAAACTTTCACGTTAATAACACCCGCAGGTTCATAATGAAGAGATCGCCCTGGACAAAAATAAGAAAATTCAGGAAGGAAGATATACTGCTTGTCGATGATTTTGCAGGAGACCGCTACGCGCAGTTCACGCCGGAAGCCATAAAAGCGGTAAGAAAAGCGCGTGAATTAGACGGGCTTAAACTCGAGTGTACATATACAGGCAAAACTCTCGCCGGAGCGCTCGATTTCATCCACAAAAACTCCCTTGAGAAAAGACCCTCTCTTTTCATCAATACCTACAACTCTGTTGACCTTTACCCGCAAGTAAGTTCCCAGGACTATCGCGAGCTCCCCGAAGAACTTCACTATTATTTCGAATCGCCCCTTCAGGAGGAAGAGCTCGGCTGTGAGCTTATAACCTGAGCCTGACACGTATGAGGATTTCTCTGCAAAAAATTACATGTTCGAAAAAAACCGGTCGGATTCGAAATACCACGCGCGCTGCATCCTGATTTGATTACCCGCCCCGAATAGCAAGCCAGCAACCCGCTTTTTTGCATTCCTCATAGGCGCCAGGCACTTTTTCTATGGCTTTTTTTTCGTCCACGCCGCAATAAGTTACGCTTCTAAACTCTGATATTTCGAGCATCGCAAAAAAGTACCTTACCGTCTTCATAGCGGGCTCGAAAACATCTTCTTTCTTCATGCCAGCAGCTGAAAGCCACAAACCTTTCCTCTTTTGCCTAGATTCAGCATCGGTGACGCTTTCATGAAGAACGTATTTGCGCGCCCAGAAGGACTGCAGGCGATCAATCATGATTTTGGCTTGAGCGGCGAGGTTCATGCTAAATATCGGAGCAGCAAGCGCTATCCCATCGTGTACCGTGAGGTCTGTGTAGAGTTTTTGCATATCGTCGTCCTGAACGCATTTTCCCTCCTTAAAGCAAGCATTACACGCGAGGCAGGGGTTAATGTTTAGTTCCGGAATAACGACTTTTTTGGCAATCGCCCCCGATTCGACCACCCCGGAAAGCGCCCAATCGAGCATCGTTTCAGTATTCCCGCCTCTCCTCGGAGAACAGGCAAGACCAAGCACTCTGACAGGCATTTCGCAACTCCTGTAAAGATCTTCTGTCGGCGACCTCGCGGCTATCAGTCATTATATCCTTAAATATAAAAAGGGCGAAAAGAAACACCAACAACAAAGCAAACTGATTTCGTAACGTATTAATTGGTGATATTCTTTCAAGAAACACTCGCAAGCAAGGGGCAAGGCACCTGTTTGCGCCTGAACATTAGTGACTGCTTTAGGGCATTGACCTCTTTATTCGGTAAAAGCGGGAGGAAAGAATGAGAGAAATAATCATCGTTGGCGCGGGTCTTTCGGGGCTTGTAGCCGCAATAAATCTCGTAAGGGATGGTTTCAGGGTAATAGTACGGGAGAGAAGAACTTCCATCGGCGGGACGACAGACATCAGGGGACTTGAGGGCAAATATATAAATATCGGGGATGGAACGCCCATCGACCCCGAGAGGATCAGAAGCTACACCTCTATAGACATCTCTGGCGCAGCTGTCAGATTAGAGAGGGTAACCAGCCATCTTTACGGCAGGACGGTCGAGCTTGAATTCTACAAAAACACTCCGGCTTATCTCTTTGAGCGTGGTCCGCGCGAAACTTCACTTGACGTCCATCTTTACAATCTCGCCGTCTCCGAGGGAGTTGAGTTTTCCTTTAGCGACACTGTCACTGATTTTGATA
>JACVIW010000087.1 GCA_015711695.1 Candidatus Geohydrothermomicrobium daggyaiense | reverse complement strand
AATGAAACACCACAGGATGCGCGACCCCAACTTCCAGGTGCGAATCCACGAAAATACACCTCGAGAATTCCTGCGCCAGGCAGTTGAAACAGCAAAAATGGGATTCGGTGTTCCAGCATTTTTCAATGACGAAGCTGTCGTTCCAGCGCTTGTGGCGCATGGCTTTGCAACAGAGGATGCAAGAAGCTACGGGATAGTCGGATGTGTCGAACCCTCCATTCCAGGAAAAAGCTTTCTTTCGACCGATGCCGCTTTATTCAACCTCCCGATATGCCTTGAACTCGCTTTGAACATGGGAAGGCGCTGGAACAGGCGAAAACGGGAGGGGGCCCCAACTAAAAACCCTCTGAAATTCAAAAACATGGATGACCTCATAGATGCATTTCGCACCCAGGTTGATTTCCTCATTGATCGGATGATTGCTGAATTTCACATGGTGGAGAAAGGAAACATGAATTACCACCCGACACCGCTTTCGTCCATGCTTGTTCAAGACTGCATCCAGAGCGGGCGAGACTTGACCGAAGGCGGTGCGCTGTATGACCAGAGCGGCATTCAGGGAGTAGGTGTTGCGGATGTTGCGGATTCTCTCGCCGCTATTGATACTCTCGTATTCAGGTATAAGAAAATTACGATGGAAGATCTCCTGAAAGCGCTCAGACGCAACTTCACCGGATATGAAACCATAAGAAAAATTCTTCAGAACGCCCCAAAATACGGAAATGATCACGCTCTGCCAGACTCATACGCGGCGCTCGTGGTAAGGATTTTCCATGATTCCCTCTCAAGACACGAAAGCCTCCGGGGAGGAAGATACGTGCCTGGATTCTACTCTGTCACATGCCATGTGGCATTTGGGAAAGTGACAGGTGCGCTTCCCTCCGGTAGAAAAGCGGGAGAACCTTTCGGATCAGCAATAGGTCCAGCTTGCGGGGCTGACAGAAATGGCCCAACCGCTCTTCTTAACTCCGTCTCTTCCCTGGATTCCACCCTGATGCCAAACGGTAACGCTTTGAACATGAGATTCGATCCATCTGATATCGATGGCGCCAAGGGAACGGAAATTGTAGAAGCCCTGATAAAAGGATTCTTCAGTCGTGGCGGAATGGAAGTTCAATTGAATGTTGTTGACCCGGATATCCTCAAAGACGCCTGGGCTCACCCGGGCAAATACCCTGACCTCATCGTGAGGGTAGCGGGCTACTGCGCCAGATTTGACGATCTTCCCAACTCTGCCAAACAGGAAATAATAATTAGAACGAGACTTAAACCGACGTGAAGCGGAGATATCCCTACCCGCGCAGCCGGGGGTATCTGCCACAAGAAGCCGCCAGATTTAATGCTGTCCTTTATAAGCCCCTGAAAATGTCCGACGGTTTGCAATGATAAATCTTGCACAGCGCGAGTATCTCTCTTGTCCCAGGACGGGACTTACCGAGTTCCCAGTTCTTGAGTGTGTTGTAGTGAACACCAAGGCGCCTTGCCACCCAGTCGCGTTTCAGCCCTCTTTCCTCGCGAAGCAATCTGAGTTTCTCGGAAAGCCCTCTGTTGAACTCCTTTAACTCACTCTCCGAAACTTCAATTTTTTCCACACGAATTTTCGGTTTCAATCTTGACACCACCTCAAATATGTCATAATATAGACATAATTATTGTCCTTTTTTTATAAACAAACAAGCACGAATAATGTTAGCAAAAAAGATATTTACAGGTCAATTCAAGCGCTCAAAAAAAGCAAAAACACTGGTGCCTAATATATGCACATCCTTAAAAGCACAGGGTACTAATTCAGTTTTGCCACTTTTTTTCAAGGAGGTTTTATGTACGTGAACAATGTTGTCCTTGTCGGAAATCTCACAACCGATCCAAGGCTAAACGATGGGGAGGCCAAAGTCACAAACTTCAGAATCGCGGTGAGCAGATGGCGTAAGAAAACAGAGGAAATTGCCGAAGAGCTCCCTCTTGCTGATTTCGTCGACGTTGAGTGCTGGGGAGACCAGGCAATAAACATCTGTTCATCTCTCCGGAAAGGAGACAGGGTCATCATCGCGGGACAGCTTAAATACGACCAGTGGCGCGACGACACCGGCTCATACAAGAGTCGCATTAAGATAAGGGCTAGTGCGGTTGGTCCTTCGCTCGAGTTTGAGAGCATCAACAGATGAAAAAATCACAGGAGAAGGATCGGAAAAATTAGGCATCGGGAAAGGAGTGGAGTTTTCATGGGAATTATTGATCTATCAAGTTTCACCTCAAGGCAGGGATTGACAACCGCCGTTTGGCTTTATGATGAAGCCGACACATTCGTTGTACAGCACGAATTCTTACACATCTCCTTTTACAGAGAAGACTTCAAGGATTTTGTAGAAACCCTTCTTGCTGCCCTTAAGAAAATCGAGAGAACCGAAAACCCCGTAATCAGGCATATTCATCCAATTGTTGTCAGAGAGAATTGCTGCGAAGGTCGCCAGCAAGAGGAATTAAGCGAGGGCGCACCTGATGCTAAATAAGTTTTTTGCAAAAGAATCTTCGCATAAGCGCAACAGCTTAATAAGAAATTCGTCAAATTCACGCAAAACTGAGTGGGCGCTCTTTGCCTTATTTGCGGAAATTCTCCCCGGAGCCGGAAGCGGGTTCGCGAAAGACCACCCCTTTGCCATCTTATCCTCCCCACCTTTCCGCCGCCTCGACCATCCATCGAACCCGCTCCGCGCTCACCCCTGGATGGGTATGTGCGGGGGCAAGAATGAAACCCCCTCCCTCGCTTTCAGCGATTGCGCGCTTAACCTCATTCATTACCTCGTCTTTCGAGGCATCAACGAGAGTCTTTGAAACATCTATATTGCCCACAAGGCAAAGCCTGTCTCCCACTATCCTTCTTGCCTCGGATAGCGAATTTCCAGCAGTAGGCTCAAACGCATGCGCACCGTCAAAACCCCACTCGACAAAATACTCAAGTAGGTTTCGCGTATTTCCGCAGCAGTGGAAAATAGTTTTAGCCCCGTGTTCGTGAGCTGCAAAGTTTATTCGCCTATATCCCTCTCCATAAAATTCATTCAGCACAACCGGGGAAACCATTGGACCAGATTTATAGGCGAGGTCATCACCAAAAGCGATAACACGCGCCCCCTGTCTCGTGAATTCATTCACGCAGGCAACAGCAAGGTCAGTGTAATAGGAAACCACTTTTCTTACGAATTCCGGGTTCTTCCTCATTATGATTGCAAAGCGGTTGAACCCGAACGGCTGCCAGGAATTTTCCCATAGACCCGGACCAATGAAAGGAATCACCGCGATTCTCCTACCGTACATTCTTTTTAAAATCCGGTATATTCTCGCTCCTCTCTTAGCGAAACTGTGGATATCCGGGTGTGACCATGATTCCCAAATTTCAGGAGAATCTATTAGCCCTCCATCATACATGGGATAAGGACTGCCGTATCCGTCGTCTTGTATCCTGAAAATGCGCCCGAAGCAGTCGTATATTCTCTCGTGATCAAGGATTCCCCAGTCCCAGTAGAAAAGAAAAGCGCCATCAAACCCGAAGGCATGATTTGCCCTTAGCAAATCTCTGCCGATGAAAAATATCAACAGATCAGACAATTTGCTCAAGGTCCTGGCGTTTCTTTTCAAGAACCTCTGGACAGCAGGTTTTTTCAAAAAGCCGGTTATGTCGCGTGATTTGCGATTGAGAGCCTGATTGATGATATTTGTGTCCGTAAGAATTGAAAGAGTCGCGATCCTTTTCCCTCGCTTCGTCTCAAAAGCCGCGTAAATTCTTTCCTCCGGCGTCATCACAGATCACCCCAGACAATTTTAGGGATGCCACAATGCACTTTATGCTTCAAAGGGCGTTTCACAAAACCCCATTTCGTGTATCCGAACAAAGCGCTGATTGGGTAATTCCACCCAAAAGCTACAAGGTTCTCATCCCTTCACCAAGAATCGTATCACAACTCGTTACAGCTGATGCCGCTTATCTTTTTTATTGATTTATCTCAATGATTTTGCAAATAGTTTAAATAGAATAAAAGAGCTAAAATCTTTACGAGTAAAGTTTCGTGTGCTCAATTGAAAGCGCTTTCATCCGGAAGTAAAGTAGAGAAGTTATTTGGCGCGCCATAAAGCTTGTGAAAGTGGTCCGCTCTGTCATTCAGTGAATCGGATTCAACATAATGAGAATGAATGTCCAGAACGGTGGGATAGATAATAAGAACGCAAGACCTGTAAGCACTGCCCTGGTTATCTATTGATATAATAGGTTCGCAATAAGCATGAAACTCGAATCGAGTTGGAGGTTCAAATGTTACTTGAAATAGAAAACTTAAGCGTCTCCGTGGAGGGTAAAGAACTTCTCAAAGACGTGAACCTCTCTCTCGACAGGGGCGAAACCCAAATGCTTTTTGGCGAGAACGGTTCCGGTAAAACAAGCCTGTTGATGGCAATCATGGGACTTGGAAACTACAGAATTGACTCAGGAAGGATAATCTTCAAGGGTAAGGACATAACCAACCTTCCCCCTTATGAGAGAGCGCGGATGGGCATAGGGATCATGTTTCAGAGACCGCCCACGATCCGGGGGCTAAAAGTGAGGCAGGTTCTCGAGTTAATCCAGCATAACGGTGTTGACCCCGAGGAACTCGCTTCACAGTTGAACTTCTCTCAATTCCTTGACAGGGATCTGAACCTCGGCTTTTCCGGGGGAGAATTAAAAAGAGCGGAGCTTCTGCAGTTGATGGCTCAAGACCCCGACCTTGTTCTTCTGGACGAACCCGAATCAGGTGTTGACCTCGTGAATATTAGCCTGATCGGACAGGCGATAAGAAAGCTGCTCCAGAAAGACCTTCACAGAAAGAGAGAAAAAGCCGGGCTCATAATTACCCACTCCGGCTTCATACTCGACTATGTGGAAGCCGACAAGGGCTGCGTGCTCGTTAACAAGACCATTTGGTGCACCGGAAATCCCCATGAGATATTGGAAGGTATAAGGAAAAACGGCTACGAGGGGTGTTTAACTTGTCAGAGATAAGAAAAAAAGCTGAGTCCGCCGCCAATAAACCCGCGAAATATGGTCCAGATATCGACTTTAATCAATACACTACTGAGGCACCTGACTACCCTGAAAAAGAACTTGAGGAAATAGACATAGTTAACCCGGATACCCTTCTGAACGCAGGCGTTGACATTACAGGGCAGGGGCGTTCCGGTTCCTTCGTTCAGGTGGACCGTACAGTGATACACACTTCTCAGAAAGAGGAAGGAATAGAAGTCCTCGCAATGAGGAAAGCGCTCGAAATATATCCTTGGCTAAAAGATTATGTCTGGAAGGCTGTCCCGGTTGATCAGGATAAGTACACCGCTCGCGCTGAACTCGACTTTCAGAACGGGTATTTTATCCGGGCACTGCCCGGGGCGGTATCGACACTTCCGGTTCAAGCCTGCCTTTACCTTAAATCCAACAATATAAACCAGAATGTCCACAATATCGTGATAGCCGAAGAGGGCTCCGAGTTGCACATCATCACGGGATGTGCAACTGATTCGCCTGAGATCCGCGGTCTTCATGTGGGAATCAGCGAGTTTTATATAAAGAAAAACGCAAAAATTTCATTTACCATGATTCATAATTGGGCAGAAAAAATAGCGGTCCGTCCACGAAGCGCAATCATCATCGAAGAGGGAGGTGTTTTTCTTAATAACTACGTTTGCCTCAATCCAGTGGCCTCCCTCCAGTTGTATCCCACAGCCTACCTTTCGGGCAGAGGAGCGGTCGCAAGGTTCAACTCAATACTTCTTGCCCGACCGGGTACACACATGGATGTCGGCTCTAGAGCGATTCTCTCCGAAAAAGACACCCGCTGCGAGATGATCGCTAGAGCGCTTTCCACAGGTGGAGAAATCATATCCAGAGGACTTATGGTAGGCGAAACTGACGGAGTCAAAGGTCACCTTGAATGCAGGGGTATGATATTAAAAGGTGAGGGAAGAATTTACGCGATCCCTGAACTCGATGGCAGAGTCGAGGGCGTAGACCTGTCACATGAAGCCGCAGTTGGAAAGATTGCGCGTGAAGAAGTTGAATACCTTATGGCGCGCGGCCTGACTGAGGACGAAGCTGTCGCAACAATTGTCAGAGGGTTTATGAGAGTTGATATTGAGGGAATCCCGGATGTTTTGAAAAAGCAGATAGACCGTGCGATCAAACTGAGCGAAACTTCGCTAATGTGACAGAGAAGGGAGGCCCGCGCTCTTTTTCTTAGCTTCTGTATAAGACATCGCCCCAAAGAGCCTTGCCCCCATTTTTTTCCCGTTGATCCACTGACTTTGAACCGTTACCTGCATCTCCCGGTAGCGAGCATTTTGAGTATAAGTTCCCTGTCAGGTTCCAGAAGGTCGAAAGAAAGCGCCTCATCAGCCGTAACCCAGGCGTGGATTTCACACTCAATATCCTTAATCTCACCTGATAAAATCTCGCAATCAAAAGCGACAAGGATAATTTTTTCTTTGCCCTGTCTGTGAACTACCCTGCCGACTTCCTCTCCAACACGAACCTCCAGACCCATCTCCTCAAGCATCTCGCGCTCAAGGCTTTCTTTAAATGTTTCCCCTTCCATGACCTTGCCGCCGGGAAACTCCCAGCGCCCCGGGAATCTGGATTTAGCGGAACGCTTCGCAATCAATAACTTGCCTCCCCTTCGAATAATTGCCGCTGTCACAAAAAGCGTATTGTTTTGCTCCATTTCACTTCCTTTCACAGGCAGTTTATCCGCTCGCTAAAAATAACAAATCATCGGGAATAAGTTTCATCGGAATCGCTGTCACCTTAAACAGTGATTTGATGCCCTTTCGCATAAAAAATTAGTTGCTCTGCTGGTAGAATATACCCACAAACATCCGTTGAAAAGGTAAAACTGTCTAAAAAGAGCATAGTTTTACATCCCGCTAAAAAGAGAGGCATAAATGGCAGACTGGGACAGCATATCATTTCAATACGACAGGATATTCCTTGAAAGTCCCCTGTATATAGACACGATAAGAATGCTCATATCCAGTTTAGAGTGTGGCGATGGCGCAGTCTTTCTGGATATAGGGTGCGGAACAGGAAACGTTATAGCCGCAATCCTTGAACGCTTCGAGAATGCAAAGATATTCGCCGTTGACTCCTCCGCAGGAATGGTCCACGCATGCTCCGAGAGGTTTGCGGTTGATGAAAGGGTAAGTGTCTTTCAAGGAAACGTTCTATCTCTTCCCTTTACCGACAATTCATTCGATTGCGCGACGAGCCACCTTGTTCTTCACCACGTAAAACCCGAGGACAGAATCGCATGTGCCGGAGAGATCGCACGAGTACTCAAGCCTGGAGGACTACTCGTCTTTGCAGATATGTTCTGTGATGTACCAGGCAAACTGGAGGATCCCGAAAGATGCCGTGACATAATAAACAAGATCGTAAACACTGCTCTTTACTGCCTTGATCACGGCGCATTTCAAATGATGCTTTTGATGCTTGAGACGCTTCCGGCGGACATTAAACAGGAAGGAGAATATTTATCTACCGTCGATGAGTGGTTTCTGGCGCTCTCCCAACATGGATTTTCAGAGTTCTCCGTTACTCGAGTACCTCCGGAAGACCTCGGCATAAGGATTTTGAAAGTCCGCCTTTTACAGTGAACCTGAAAAAGCGAAAATGAAGTTTCCGGGTCCTGCAGAACAGCCCTTTATCAGCGCCAGGATAATCAGCAAAAAAGAGGAAAACATAAGATCTTCATGATGATTCCCGTTTAGCGTTTCAGACTGTTCTTTTCGTACAGCCTGGATAAAGGGTCAGAAAGCAGGTTTATTTCCTCGGCGATCAGCATCGCCAAATGGCTCGAAAAAGATTTTGTTTATGAGCGTCAGTAAAGGCTCTCCTCGTTTCAGGAAGCGATATTGCCAGGCGTGCGGCACAAAATACTGGGGGTAAAGGAGCAACCTTATCAATCTCACAATTGAGGGATTCATCGCAAATGAAGGAGCTCTCTTTTTCGATTCTTCATCCATATCCTCTGAGCCCTCAGCCATTTTGATGCTCACCCGCGCCGCGCCATTGATCAGAAGATGTTTTACGTGCCGCCAATCTACACCAAGAAACGAACAGCAAACCATGTCCGCCGCCACAGAATTCAATGACGCGATAACGTAATCAAACCTGATAGGAACGCACAAATGGGGCCCGATCCCCTTGCACGCGCACCTGTGCGACAACAGCGCGATATCAGGAGGAAGCGCCCTCGCCGCAGCCGCCACAGTCTCATCAATAGAGGACCCGCGGTGGAATATGCTCTTACGCCTTTCGGAGAGTGCCCCATACATGTTCTTTTGTGAAAGCGTCACGCCGCATTCCCAATGATTTTTTACCGCAGGAAGACTCATAATCCGTACTTCATCCCCTAATAGAATTTCTGGTATCTTTACTGGATTCCTCCAACCAAGAGGATAGAAATCAATCGTTTTCACCTCGGATAAGTTCACGAAATCGACATCCTTTGCCGCAAGAACTGGATAAATGCCCCTTCTGATAAGCATTT
>MU158459.1:991-8780 GCA_015711695.1 Candidatus Geohydrothermomicrobium daggyaiense | reverse complement strand
GCAGTTCGTCTCCGTCATGCCGGCGGAGCCAGACCTCCCACCAGATCGCCTCAGCATCGTCGGGATAGGCTTCAGTGGCATCGGTCCAGAGAAAGGATGAAGTTGCGGGGGGGACATCGGTTGAGATTGATAAGGACAAGAGACACTCATTAAGCCCGGGTGATGTGGAAACTACTGAAACCGAAGGCGCAGCTGCAAAAGATAGCGGGAAAAGGGCGGAAATATCACCCGTAGTACCGGGTGGGAGCAAGCGAGGCCGACTGGACACGGAAAAGCATGACCGAGGCGAGGCTGGAGGAACCAGGGCGGAGAGGGAGCAAGCAAGGCGCACACTTTCCGCTGTGCTGGCGGAACTCAAAAGGCAGGGCAGGATTAAAACGTATGCGCTATTGATGAAGGCAAAGATTGTCTCAGCTGCACCAGGCGTTGTCGAACTTGGATTTATGGGTGGCGGTTCTTTCTCCGCGAGCGTTTTGCGGGAATCGGGAGAAATAGAGAGGGTCGCTGAAATTTGGTCTGAGATCGCGGGGATTCCTGTCGAGATACGCCTTCAAGGGGAGAGCATCCGGGGAGATGACCAGAGGCGTGATTCTGGCCCTGGAGAAGTCGACAACGAGCCAGATGCTGTCCCGGTTTCTGAGGTTAGAGACTTGCGAAGACAGGTAGCCCGGGGGTTCGGCAATCAATCTTCGGATTCTCAAAAGCGAGAGCAGAACAGTTTTTCTGATAGAGGAGAAACAAAGGAATTCGATCATGGAAGCGCTGAAGATAGCGTCCGTTTTGAGCGAGAGTCGAAGGAGGACTCGCGATTTGAGGGAAATGAATTTAAAGGCAAGGGTGAAGGGAGAAGCCCGGGTGAGATAGCAAGGTTGCTTAAAGATGAATTTGGAGGGGAAATATTGAAATAATGAGCCTTAGCCGGGGCTTGGCGAGAAGGACGATAGCTTAAGGTAACGGTAAGTAAAATTATCGCGGGATGGAGGTTGGGAGATTGTCCAGAGGTAAATATTATCCGAAAGGGTCAAAGAGCCAAAGGGCTATCCCGGGAGTACGGGATATGGCGAAGCAAATCGAGCAGGTCCAACGCCGGATGGAGGAGATTCAGCAGGCGCTTGAGCGCGAGACTATTGAATACTCATCTGGCGGGGGAGTTGTTAAAGTAACCGTTGATGGAAGGAGAAACATAAAGGCGATAAAGATTGACCCGCAGGTAGTCGATCCGGACGATGTCGAGATGCTCGAAGACCTTATCCTTGCTGCGGTTAATGGCGCGCTTGAGGAATCGGCGAGACTCGAAGCGGAAAAGATGGAAGAGATAACGGGAGGATTTACCTTTCCAGGTCTTTGAGGGAATCAATTCTCTTCTGGAGGTAATTCTTGAGAGGGTTTATTTCGCCTGTTGAAAACCTGATAGAAAAGCTCTGCCGCCTGCCGGGAATCGGTCCGAAATCCGCTCAGCGGCTTGCTTTTTACATATTGTCAATTCCCAGGGATGAGGCTGGGGAACTGGCGCGCGCGATTGTTGAGGTAAAGGAGAAGGTAAGGCATTGCGTGAACTGTTTCAACATTTCCACCAGCGAGATTTGTTCTGTGTGCGCGGATGAAAACAGGGACAGGGGTTGTATTTGCGTGGTTGAAGAGCCGAAGGATCTGATGGCGATCGAAAAGAGCGGTTCTTTTAATGGGGTTTATCACGTTCTTGGCGGCGCGATTTCGCCTATCGATGGTGTGGGTCCGGAGGAATTGAGGATTGCAGAGCTACTTATCAGGCTTAAAAAGCCGGGCATAAGGGAAGTAATCATTGCGACCAATCCCAACGCGGAGGGAGAAGCTACTGCCATATATCTGGCGAGAGCCATTCGAGCTCTTGGCATAAAAGTGACAAGACTCGCAAGCGGGTTGCCTGTGGGAGGCGACCTCGAGTATGCTGACGAGGTAACGCTCGGGAGAGCCTTGCTTGGGCGGACAGAAATGCCTTAAGGGACATGCTTTTATTCGTAACGTAACGATTCAATCGGATCTAATCTGGAAGCTTTTCTTGCCGGATAGACGCCGAAGAAAATTCCCACAAGCATTGAAAAAAAGAACGCGAGCATAATAATCCAGGGAGTTACCTCAGTCCTTAGTTTTAGTATATACTCATAAAGGGCCGAACCTAAAATTGCAACACCGATGCCGATTATTCCCCCAATAACGCTAAGGGTTACAGCCTCTACCAAAAACTGGAGCAGAATGTCACGCGTTTTTGCTCCCACCGCTTTTCTGATACCGATCTCCCTGGTCCTTTCGGTGACCGAGACAAGCATGATATTCATAATTCCTATGCCACCGACAAGAAGGGAGACACCTGCTATTCCTCCTAAAAGATAAGTCAGAATCCTTGTTATGTCCTGAGCGAAACTCAAAGCGTCTTCCTGGGTAATTATCGTGTAGTCTTCTTTCTGGAGGAACCGGCTTAACACTTTGTTAGTGAGCTCGACATACTCGCTGACTGAATCGGGCGTGGGCGCTTTGACAAGTATAAGATCCGGTTTTGAGACTCCAAATATTTTCATCAAAATTGTGTGGGGCACAAAACCGACAGCGTCCTGATCGATAAGGAGTGTTTTGCCCTTTTCCTCCTGAACACCGATGACTTTGAAAACCCTCCCCTTCAGATAAACTTCTTTGTTGATAGGATTTTCATCCTCAAAGAGAGCGCGGACGATGGTCTTGCCAAGGACTATAACAGGCTGTGCCGCATCGACTTCCACCTCGTTAAAAAACCTGCCTTCCTCGGTTTTCAGGTCTCTTATGTAAAACTCGTTTGCGGCTGTGCCGTTAATTGTGGTGAAGTATCTTTTATTCTTATAAGTTATGTATGCTGACTTCCGCGTCGCGACACCGACCGAGCGCTCATCTCCTATTTCTTTGGCAAGCTCTTCGACGATTCTCATCGTAAATTTATTCACGCTAAGGACAGGGCTGCTTTGCTGCATTGGATTCGCGTTTATGTCGAGTTCGACTTTGAAAGGCATTGCGATAACCAAGTTTGAGCCGAGCCCCTGAATTCCCTGCGTTATCTCGGCTCGCGCACCGGAACCGAGCGAAACGAGAAGGATGACAAAGCCAACCCCGATAATGACCCCGAGCATTGTCAGGCCAGACCTCATTTTATTCGCTTTAAGCGAGTTTATTGCTGACAGGAAACTTTCAAACAATTTCAATTCATTTCACCGTCCCGGTACTCTTCGATACTTTGCGGTTCTTAAAGCCATTCCTTACAATATAACGCTCGGCTGGAGCTAATCGAGCAGAAAAAAGAAGACAAACCACAGGTTAATCTTAAGCGTTCTCATTCAATCCTGCTAAGTGAGCAGCCTTCCCGTTCTCCGGCTTCTTCTCTCTTAAAACTTCGCTGTGGACTATTTTTCCGTCTCTGAGGTGGATGATCCTATGAGCATGTTCTGCCACTTCTCTTTCGTGTGTGACTAATATTAGGGTAATCCCGTGCTCGTTAAGGTTATCGAGTATCTTGAGTACCTCTGCGCCGGCTTTCGTGTCCAGGTTCCCGGTTGGCTCATCCGCCATAATTATTGTGGGGTTGTTGATCAGAGCTCTTGCGATGGCCACACGCTGCTGCTCTCCCCCCGATAGTTGATTCGGGAGGTGCGTTATCCTGTGACCAAGCCCCACTCGCTCAAGCGCCTCTCGTGCTCTGTTGCGCCGCTCTGTTGATCCGACTCCTGAGTAAAGTAGGGGGAGTTCTACATTAGCCAGGGCGGTTGTCCTGGAAAGAAGATTGAACTGTTGAAAAACAAAGCCAATTTTACGGTTTCGGATCTCGGCAAGCCTGTTGTCGGTTGCTTTGCTTATCTCCTCCCCATCTATAATGAGTCTTCCGGAAGTTGGGTGATCAAGACATCCAAGGATGTGCATCAGGGTTGATTTACCCGAACCAGAGGGGCCCATGATTGATACAAACTCCCCTGCCTGCACGGTGAGCGAGACGCCCCTTAATGCCTCCACATTGCTCTCGCCCATCCTGTAAACTTTGACGAGATCTTCTGCGATTATCATCGCGGCATTTGCATCTTCTCTCATCTCAACTGCGCATAAAAAGAGAAAGTCTTTTTGGGTACATAACTCTATGAAACATTATAAGTTAACGGTTTGTGGTGCAGAGAATTTAATAAGGTAATCGCAATGAGAAGCCGACTGTTTGTTCGGCGACTTCAATATAAGATCACTGGAGCCTTCAAGCGACGATCAGAATTTAACCGCCTGTCCCTCTCGAAGCTTTTCTGCACCTTTGACCACGATCCTATCACCGACACGGACGCCCTTGGTGATTTCAACCTCTGATTCGGTTGTAACCCCCGTCATCACTTCTGTCAGCTTTGTTTTGCCATCCACCACTTTGAAAAGATATTTTCTTCCTTCTTTCTCGACGAGCGCCTCGATCGGGACAACTATTGTCGCTTTTTTCTTCGCCACTACCACATCGCCTGTACCGGTCATTCCTATTTTGAGATCAATATCAGCTGGTTCGATTTCAAGCCTGACCTCGAATGCCACGGCGCCTGCCTCATTTACAGTGGAAGTATTTGCAATCTTTGTGACTTTTGCTTTGAAAGCCTTATCAGGGTAAGCCTCGAGCTTCACGGTAGCGTCCATCCCAACCCTGATTTTCGCAATGTCTGACTCGGTCACCTTTGTCACAAGAGTCATCCTCTTCAAATCTACGATTGTGAATATTGGTGAACCGGGAACAACGTATGAGCCTGGAACAAGCGGGCCGGTGGAGGGGAAGCCGAGCGTACCGAGTGTGCCAGATATTCCGGTAAGCGCTGAAATGTCGAGACCTGAAGGAATGAGGCTTCCCAGGCTGCTCATCATGGTGCTCAGCATGCTTTCTATGGAGGCTCCACCCGTGGTGGGGGTAACAACGGTTCCGGAAACGGGGGCTTTGATTGTTGCCGCCTTGAGGTTTTTTTCCGCATTCTCTATAGCCTTTTTTGCCGCGGCTTGCTGTGCGCCTGATGAGTACCCTGCCCCGACCGATATAGCTGGTGGACAGCTTTCTTTCCTCCGCTCCAGATACCTCTTGTATGAGTTCTCGATTGTCTGAAGAGCCTCAAGGCGTTGATCTTCCGGGAGGCACTGTATAAGCGTTTTCTTGAAAGTGTATATTTCTTCCATTGAGGCGTCGAGCCTTGAGAGAAGGGAATCGAAGTACCGGCCTATCCCTGCGGCTGCGGAGGAGAAGCCCGACAGCATCTGGGAGAGGGACCGCATCGATTCAAGGCTCGCTTTGGCAGAAAGTAGAGCCTGCTCAAGATTTGAAGTGTCGAGTTGCACGAGAGGTTGGCCGGCGGCGACTTCCTGTCCCTCTGTTACGTAAATTTCGGCGATAGAGCCAGACACGGCTGGCATGACCTGAGTGGGATTCGTGGGCTCGAGCTTCCCGGCAACCATGACTTTCTGCTCAATTGAGGACAGTCCAATACGGCTTGTCTGCACTTTAATCGCTCCTGCACCGCATCCCGCGGATAGGGAGAATATAATTGAGATAATGACAAATGCTTTCAGGACGGCGCGAAAATGTTTATTCGAAATCATTGCGTTCTCCCATACAAGGTCCTTGTTGGGGCAGCCTTACCCGCTTTCAGGGAAATTCTTCGCTTGCAAAGAACAAATGATACCATATTTTTTTTTGACAGGTTCCAACATTTACCAGCTATTTCAATAAGCGTAAAGAAAGTTTGCCACCCGCGCATTTTACGCTGGGGCGCTTCGAGTGTTGTTTTTTCATTTTTTAACAAACGCGTTACGAGTCGCGTTTGTTGATGCTGCTCTCATTTTTGGAGCGTTTGTGCAGGAACATTAGACGTTAATCAGGCCAACAAGGAGCAGGAGAAGACCGTTATATAGGGCATGTCCGATTATCGGACTGGTTAGCGTGCGGTTTTTCTCATACATATAGGCAAGCCCGTAACCCAAAAGCATTCGGGGGATGAAGCCCGCGATCTCGAAATGCGCCGCGGCGAAAATCACACCGTTTAACAGTATCGCAGTTCCTGGGGGCATTTTATTTCTCATTATCGGATACGCATACCCACGAAAAAATATTTCCTCGCAGATGGGAGCAAGCACGACAAGCGTAATTACGAGCAGAAATACGGCCCACCCTGGAATAGAACCGGAAGAGATCTTTGATACTGATTCGACAATGATATCTGTCTTTGTGGGTTTTATGAAGAGCTGGCTTAAATAACCTGCAACGAGCGCTCCTAAAAAAAGCGGAACCCCGAGCCCTAATCCGAACAAAAGATCCTTTGATACTATCTCGCGGCTTATGCCCAGAACGGAAAGGGGCTTGTGGTGAGTTCGTTTTACGGAGAAAAAAATCCCGACAAGAAGGAAAGAATATAGTAAAACGCTTGAGACAAACACGAAAACAATCGTCTCTTCAAGCGAGGATAAACTGGCCGGAAGGGTTACTCTCAGGATCAGGCTCAGAACAAAAGCGATAGTCGCAGCTCCAAAAAAGATCCCCAGAGCTTCCCTGTAGTTCCATGTCGCATGCGGAAAGGGAAGCTGTGCTGGCTCCCTGTTTTCTTGAAAAGGGCGAGTGGGATAAAAGGGTGGACGGGGAACGAGGATGGCGCGCTGCGCACAATCATGGCAATAATTCCTGTTCCCAACCAGTGTTATGCAACGTGAGCAAAGAAATCTCCCGCACCCTATGCACATGGCGACTGCAGGAAGGAATGGATGTTCGTTGCAATAATATGTTCTCCCGTCGGGATTTGCGTGGCGCTCGTTATAATGATTCACTAGGCGCACTCTCCTTGAGCCCTGATGCGACAGGGCTTTACCTTCCGGCGCATGACCAAACTGAAACTTCCCAGTCAAGGCGGCATGAAGGATTTTATAAAACCTTCACTCAGATTGCTTTTTCTCGCATAGAAGTTCCGCGATCTGAACAGCGTTCAGGGCAGCTCCTTTTCTTAAATTATCCGCGACGATCCAGAGATTCAGCGATTTCGGGGCGGAGAGGTCCTCGCGTATCCTCCCCACAAAGCACGGGTCTTTTCCTGCGCAGTAAACCGGCAGTGGATAGAGGTTTCTTTCGGGGTTATCAATGACTTCTACCCCGGGCGCTTCAACAAGTATTTCCCTGGCTTCATCGGCAGAAATTTTCCTGGAAAACTCGACATTCACCGATTCGCTGTGGCCCACGAAAACCGGTACCCTGACTGTCGTCGCCGTAATTCTCATGTCGGGCTCGCCAAGTATCTTCCTTGTCTCATTAACCATCTTCATTTCTTCCATTGTGTAGCCGTTGTCCAGGAAGTTATCTATGTGAGGAAGAACATTGAAGGCTATCTGATGCGGATATACGTCACAGGTCACCGGTTTTCCCGCCTGTATATCACTGACCTGTCGCTTAAGTTCTTCGACAGCGTTTTTTCCGGTCCCGGATACGGACTGGAAAGTCGTCACAACTACTCTCTCGATATGGGCTTGTCTATGTAGCGGAGCGAGAACTACAACCATCTGTATTGTCGAACAGTTTGGATTTGATATTATACCTTTATGTTTGAAAGCTTCTTCACGGTTGACTTCCGGCACCACGAGCGGGACGTCCGGTTCCATCCTGAACGCGCTTGAATTGTCGATCACCACCGCTCCTTGCTCCACCGCAACGGGCGCGAAATCTCGAGAAATCTCCGCGCCAGCCGAAAAAAGAGCGATGTCGATGCCCTTGAATGAGCTGGAGTCAAGGACCTGGACAGGGATAGAT
>MU158459.1:0-981 GCA_015711695.1 Candidatus Geohydrothermomicrobium daggyaiense | reverse complement strand
CGAAACTTGATTTCAAGCCCCTTAGACCTTTCGGAAGCAAGAAGGGTTATTTGAGATACGGGAAAATCTCTCTGTTCCAGAACCCTAACCATTTCCCTCCCCACCATGCCCGTCGCTCCCACTATAGCAATGTGTTTTTCACCCATTTTTTTCCGAGGAAAGGCCGAAGTGCTTATGAAGCGCTTTAACAGCCTTTTCGCCGTCCTCCTTTCTGACGATACAGGATATCTTGATGGGAGATGTGCTTATCATCTCTATGTTGATTCCCTCATTGGCAAGGGCCTCGAACATGCTTGCCGCGACACCCGGGTGACTCCTCATGCCCGCACCGATAAGGCTTATTTTCGCGATGTTTTCATCGAAACGACAATCTTCAGTGCCTAACTGCTTCGCAATTTTAAGGGTTACCTCCTTGGCTTTCTGCATGTCTTCTTGACTGACGGTAAAAGAAATGTCGGCAAATGAGTTCTCGCCCACGTTCTGTATAATCATGTCAACATTTATATTCGATTCTGCTAAAGCCCCGAAAAGCTTCGCCGCCACACCTGGGATGTCCGGAAGTCCCTTCACTGTAATTTTAGCCTCGCTGAAATCGTGAGTCACGGCGCTTATTATTGGTTTCTCCATAATCTCATCCTCACTTAATACCCATGTTCCCTCTTTTTCGTGAAAACTCGATCTCACGTGTAGTCTAACCCCGTATTTTCTCGCGTATTCGACCGACCTTGCTTGCAGAACTCTGGCGCCCGTTGCAGCCATTTCAAGCATTTCCATGTAGGATATACGGTCGATTTTTCGGGCATCGGAAACTATTCGAGGGTCAGCAGTAAAAACACCGTCCACGTCAGTATAAATCTCGCAACAGTCAGCGTGAAGTGCCGCAGCAAGGGCGACAGCAGTGGTATCCGAGCCGCCGCGTCCCAATGTTGTGATCTCACCGTCCGGGGACACGCCTTGGAAACCCGCTACCACCACAACCTT
>JACVIW010000084.1 GCA_015711695.1 Candidatus Geohydrothermomicrobium daggyaiense | reverse complement strand
GATGTATTTCTTCGGTGCCGCGCTCGAGTCGTCAGGGGCTATTCCGACATTCGTATATTTCATTCTGCTTTCGCTTTTCATCTTTTTCAACATATTTGCCTTAAACATGGTTTTCCAGTACAGAAAGATTGGACCGTGGAGGGATTACGTGTTCGGGGAAAGGGTTTACATTATATTGAGCCTTACGGCAAAGTCAGCACTTGCCTGGCAGGTATTTTCCGGAACGCTGAGGCCTCAGTGACATTTCAATCAGATGAGGGTCTGGGATATACCGCCTAAATTATTATGCGATAAGCATCTTTTGGGTGAGCACGCTGAGATTCACGCCCTGTGGACTGTTATCACAAAGGGCAAGAAAGGTTACAGTTCTCACCCTGAAACCATAAGGTGGCGTGGAAGGCTAAAGGCTCTCTATTTGAGGCATGATGCGGTATCAAAGGAAATGGCGCGAAGGGGATTCAATCACAGTAGTTTTCTCGATGAGAACCTCGCTACGGGGGAGATGAATCAGACAGAGTATGTCGATTCTGTTGCTGAGCAAAAAAGATTGCTTTCGATGAAGGGATGCGCGTGCCGCGTCAAACTGGAGGAAAACGATCCTCACTGATTGAAGGTGACCTGTGGGCATAATAATATTTTTGGGCATAATAATATTTTTCTTATGCGTCATTTAAGAGGCTTGTGAAGGCACATTCAATTTCACCAGGTAACACACCAGGAGAAAGGAAAGTCACATATAGCGTTTATACGATAGGGTATGAGAAAAGATCGCCGGAAGAACTTATACGAATAATACGGGATCTTGAAATAGTTACGGTCATTGATGTTCGAATATCTGCAAAAAGCAGGAAAAAGGGTTTTGATCAGAATTCACTAAAAAATGCCCTTGCATCCGTTAATGTGAGATATATCCATATGCCTGAACTGGGAGTTCCGAAAGAAAAAAGAGATTATCTCCTTCAAGCCCGAGGCAGCGAAGAATTTCTGGAAACATACCTTGAGATTCTTGGGGAAAACAGCGCGAAAATCGGGGATATCTTACGAATCATACAAAAAGAAAAAGCATTGCTTTTGTGCTACGAACGTAAATATTCAGATTGCCACAGGTCTGCGCTCTCTGATTTAATCGTAAGGACTTTTCCAGGACTCGTTTCTGTTTCACATATTTCTTGAATAATATGCGGTTCGCGTAGAAATTTTTCCGGGATATTTATTTAAAAGAAAAAAGCGGAGAGATCCTTCTGTTTGTCTTATGTCAATGCTCCGGGAAATTTTGACGCTATAGTTTAAAATGTCGAATTGGTCTGGGTGAGAGTGTGGAGGTAAAATGGCGAAATGCAAGCACTGTAGCGCGGAAATCAAAGAAATGCTTGATATCTGTCCCAGTTGCGGGAAGAATCCTGGTATTGAGACAATAACAAGCATAATTAAGAAGGCGGAAAAGGGTTCAAGCCGGAAGGGCTATTCGAAAAAGCAAAAGAAAAAGCCTGAGTAATTTTAATTTATTTTCATTTAGATTTGCCAGCAACCGTGTTACATATGAACAGAAAGTTAGCTCTCATGCTATTGAGGGTGTAGAATAACACAAAACATTTCTATAGCGGCATTTACGTAAGGTAATTCAAGACGGAAGAGTTTCATGTGTGTGAAAGGGCTCTATCTATAATGTATTCAGGGCATAAATCCTCAAAATTTGTTTTTGTTTTTGTTGCGGGAACCACTGCGGTAGTATTACTTCTCTCGGGTTGTTACCAACCCGGCGGTCCCAAGCCCGCCGGAGGCGTTCAGCCTGCGCCCCTGGCGTGGACCCTCGAGCAAGTTGAACAGGTAGTCTGTGTTGAGGAAGTCTCCATTTATTCGCCTGTTCCCCGCACAAACGGTGAGCCACCGCCGGAGGCTGATTACATTCGGTTCTTGAGGTTTAGGCCGCGGGATTTTAACCTTCCGCCCTCAAACGCTGACGCGGTTATCCTTCTTATGCCTGGATTCATGTGCGGGTCAAATGCATTTGACTATTTAGGCAGGCAGATTGTTTATATGGCGAAAGTTTTTAACGGCTTGAACATAGAGGTCTGGGGCACCGAGCGTCGTCCTAACAGAATCGAGGACCATACTGGTATTGATGAGGCTGAAAGACTTAAAGAAACTAGCGTTGCTATTGATTATTACTATCACAATCTTCCCATAAACGGTCGAACATTTGAGGGTTTCAAATCCGATGTTGATGTTCCCTACATTTCGGAGTTCGGCCTTGAACTCGTGATGAAAGATGTATACAAAATAGCCACGACTATGATTCCCTCGAGAGAAATAAGAAAACTGAAACTCTTTATCGGTGGGCACTCTATGGGTGGAACGCTCACTGCTTTCTTTATCGGATGGGATTTTGATGGAAATCCTGACACAATTGAGGATGCGGGATTCATGAACTGCGCTGGAGCGGTGGCTTTGGATTCGGTGATATCAACGAGGGGTTACGACCTTGAAGCGGCAAAGTCATTCATGCCCGATTCGATCCAGGAAAACATGCCTGATCTGGGCGAGGCAATTTATGTCAATACTGTTCAGTCTATAAGAAACGGTTATTTGCCCAGGACTGTGCAAATACCCTGGTTTACTCCTGAAGCAATGCTCATGCTTGAGATTGTTGCCATGAGGGCAAACTTCGACCCTGATGGGGAAAGCTCTCTTCATCTTGATATGCCAATATCAGAGACGACACGCTTTCTGCTATCAATGCTTCACTCCCGTTCCTGGGAGCATTTTCTATTTCATGTCCCGAGGATATCAGATTTCAGATATACGAACGAAGCACTGCTTGGCACTATTTTAGACGATAATTTCATGCCGATAACGATCATGCAGACCAGCGTGGGATTTCTTTCCGGTGGAAGCGTTGTCACAAAGGATTTTCCCCTTCAGTCAAGTTCGGGCGAGATACCCGGGTTTTCTGATTCACCGCCTGGGTTCTTTGATTCAGATTACCTCTTCATTGCCAATGATGCTGGACCTTCTTATGACAGGCTGGGAACAGGCCCCCTTTACTCATGGCTTAACTTTGATAGGGTAGCAAACACAACCAACAGACAACTCAAGGATACTGAAGGCGAGGTCCTTTATACCTGGTATGAGAACGAGGTATCAGACATACAGGATCTGGCAAGGGTGATATACAGAGGTCCTTCCAATCTCGTCGAATGGTATTTTTCCATGAGGCTAACTGTTGACATGATAGCCGCGCTCGCAGATTTCGGTAAAAAATATGGCTTAAATTATATTCATGGCTCACGAGTGGCTGAAATCCCCAAAATTGAATTCATCGCGGAGCAGGGTCCTATGGGGCACCTTGAGGCGGGGATTTCGCCCGGAAGAAAAAGAGTAAAGGTTAAGGGTTACAACCATATGGATGTTCTAACTGCTGCGGCGGATAGGCCTTCCCATAGGAACAATGAAGTTTTTGAAAAACTTCTAGATTTTATCAGGGAAAACGGTTCGCTTGCCAAAACTGTTCCAGGAAAGCTCTTGCCAGCGCCGAAAAAGCCGCGTTTTCAAACTTCAAAACGGGCGCGCTAGGTAGTTCCGTTTGTAATAAAAGCTTGTATTTAAAGATATTCATAAATTTAGGTTAGTTTGCGAGTTAGATAGAGTTGTTCTCTAATACTGACTTGCTGGTGGCTAAATATCACCTCGAATAGGGCCAGGCTGATTAACCGACAATATAACTTTCACGATAAATTTGAGAATCACTGTTCCAGGTAAAGCTAAACAAAATTTGCCATGCTTTTGACTTTTCCAAACAATAGAGGCTTCGCTCTTGAGAGTCTCGAGAATTTTTATGTATTATTCTGTATCTCTTAAAGCCTGGAAAAAGTCTTTAAAGTGAGGGGGTCTTTGGTGTTTGAAATGCCTGCGTACAAGGCTCCAGATTTTTCAATAGAGCCTTTCAAATCAAGCCGGGACGCGCGCTTTGAGCCTGTGGTTGCTGAAGGTGTGGCGCCCCATGAATTCCACGCGACCTCCATATTTCCCGAATATGTTAAGGTTGAGGGAAATTGGATTCTCGTGGAGGAAAGCAGGATGGATTGCGTTATAGTTCGAACCCAGAATGGTTTTGAAGTGAAGGAATTTAGGAAACTTAAACGCGACGATCTTGTTGCAGTTGGAAGGGCTGATGATGGATCAGAAGGGATATATGTCCATGCGGATGGATTTTTATCCCGGAAAAGCAAAGAGGACGCATTTGCGTTCAGGAAGGGAAGAACGAGGGAGAGTTCTTACACGCTTGATTATGAAATGCTTTATGAACTTCTCGAATACGAGCGCGATAAGGGCTACATTGTCTGGGTGGCGGGCCCCGCGGTTGTCTTTGACCACGATTCGAGGAGCGCGCTTGAAAAACTGATTCGAAAAGGTTATGTGCATGCTCTCATGGCGGGTAATGCGCTTGCCGTACACGACCTCGAAGCGTCAATATTCGGAACAGCGCTTGGCCAGGACATACTTCACCAGGAGAGAAGACGGGGCGGCCATTACAATCATCTTGACGTAATAAACGAAGCGAGAAAATACCGTTCAATCTCGCTTCTTATGGAAGAGAAAAAGATCAAAAATGGTGTCGTCAGAGCATGTTATGACTGCGGCGTTCCGATTGTACTGGCGGGCTCAATCAGGGATGACGGTCCGGTACCCGACACCATAACAGATATAATAAGTGCCCAGGAACAGATGAGGGAGCACACAAAACGAGCTACAACTCTTATCTGTGTTGCTACGCAACTTCATTCGATTGCGGTAGGAAATATGACTCCTTCCTATAGGGTGGAATCAGGAATGGTGCGGCCTGTTTTTATTTACGTGGTTGATATTTCGGAATTTGCGGTTAACAAACTGAAGGACAGGGGAAGTCTTGCGGTAAAATCAATCATAACTAACGCACAGGATTTTCTCGTTAATCTTGAGCGGCGATTGGCGTAAGACACCTGTTTATTTTCGAATTAGCAATTACCTTAAATGCCCGGAAATGCGGTACTTCCGGCAATTTATCCCGCTATTCCAACACACGCTCCACAATCCATTCGCAGGACTCAGCGCCTTTAGGGATGGATCTGGTTATCTCGAAAGTGAGTGATGGGTCCACGTTCTTGAGCCAACATGCAAAGATGCTGTTATCTATTATCTCGCATGGTATAATCTCGTCCCTTCTAGAACGCTGAAGGTTTTCCCACCAGGGGCATTTGCGAACAGTGAACATCATAGAATTTGAGTTAATTATTCGACTTTCACATTCCGTGCCATCTATCATACAAATGTTTTCGAGCAAAACCCCGATATCCTCAAGCTCCGGTGGCGAGTCTGAGTTAAGTGAGATACCAAGCGCTTTGCTAACGCGTTTCAACTGTATGAGCCCGTATGAACTCCATACTTCTAAGTCCATTCTCAATGCTTCGTCGAATCCGTATTTTTTTTCCACAGCCATAAACCACAAGCCGTCTATGGCGGTTAGCGCGCGGAGCCTGAGGCTCGTGAGTTCTTCTGGGTCGAGTTGGCGTTTCAATTCAAGCTCCTCTCAAGACTGGTAAACCCTTAATTGCTTTTGTAAATTCATGAGTGTGTCTTTAAAACTTTATATGGATATGATCCAGCTTTCCTATTGAATAAACAAGTTTGAACTGCATGTCAATTATCGAACTTTATCGAGCGACGAGCCTGACGGGAAATAAAATTGCATTCTAAAAAACTCTTATTACCTTTTCCTGGACTTAAAAAGTTGCTGTTTCGTTTTGTTGTTTGTGTTTTTGCTGTATTCTAACGGGGAAATTTTATATATGTGATAGCATGTTAATAATAAGGTGCTTTTATTAATTTATTGTGCACTATATTCTTATTTTATTCGATTTTATCAGAAAGTGAAAAATTGTTGACTTTAGTAAAGTAGGTTTATAAAATGCAATAAGCTAACTAAAATTTGTCAGGCAACGACAGGTTTTTCTTCTGAAGGGCGGGTAGGCGATGAGCAACAGTGCAATGCCGAGGTATTCTAATCCCTTTTTCCTCTTTGACCTTGACAGAGTTCGTGGCCAGTTTGAAAGACTGCGAAATGCTTTTCCCGGCGGACTGATTCGGTACGCTGTTAAGGCAAACAACCATGACGAAATCCTTTCGGCGCTTGTTGAGTTGGGAAGCGGGTTCGAGATTGGTTCAAAGCACGAAGGGGAGAAAGTACTGGCGCTCGGGGCGAAACCAGAGGACATAATTTTTTCGGCACCCGTCAAACTTCCTTCTCATATCCGTGAATCAACCGACATGGGCATAGACCTTTTTGTGTTCGATTCGGATGAGGAGTTGGAGAAGCTCGCCCTCCTTGCGCCCGGAAGCAGGGTTATGGTGAGGGTGGCGGTAAGTAACGAGGGGAGCCTTTTTCAGCTAGGTTTGAAGTTTGGAATTCCATGGGGTGAAGCCGTTGAACTTATGGAAAAAGCAAGCTTGCGTGGTATGAAGCCCTATGGCATTTCGTTTCATGTTGGATCACAGTGTGAGAGGAAAGAGACATGGAAGGAGGCTGTTGAGACAACTTCCAAAGCGTGGAAGATGCTTGAAGAGAAGGGTATACAACTTGAATGTTTAAACATCGGAGGCGGTTTCCCTGTTCCCTATCAGAATGACGTGCCATCGATTGAAGAGATTGCCTCCACTGTATATGAGGCTATAGATCGGTGTCTTGGTCGCCGCGTTACGTTGATGCTTGAGCCTGGTCGCTTTCTTGTGGCTGAATCAGCGATGCTCGTTGCAACTGTGATCGGTAAGACGAAAAAAGACGATGATGAGTGGCTGTTCCTTGATGTTGGCGCTTTCCACGGGCTTCTCGAAGCGCAGCAGTTAAGAGGCAGGTTCCCTTACAGGATCAGAACAATGCAGGAGGGCAAACCGGTAAGGAAATACAAAATTTCTGGTCCTACCTGTGATCCTGATGACACAATCATTTATGAGGTGTTTTTGCCGGAAGTTAAAGTTGGGGACAAGCTTTACGTGATGAACACGGGCGCGTATTCATTCGTGTACGCTTCACAGTTCCACGGTTTCAGCCCTCCGGAGATAAAGTTTATTTCCAGGCGGGAGCCCGAAATGAAGCCCGCAGAGAAAATTTCGCTAAAGGAATCGGGCATAAAGGTATATGAGGATGCGGAATACGGGGAAACGCGAAGATATGAACTTCACCATGGCGGTGAGACTTGCAAGGTTTACTATGACATCGGATATATTCCCGATGATTGGAAGGAGAAGCTTTGGAAACTTTATGAGGAGAGTTTCCAGTTTGATGATGTGGTCCAGCAACAGATATGTTACACAAAGGAGACTTTTTATGACGCGCTAAGCGATAGAGATTACTTAAAAATTCTCCTTGTGATTGATGGCGAACCCCTCGGCATGCAGCTTGTTACCAACAATATCGATAAAGCAGCTGTTGCGTACATAAATCCGGACTTTTTCAGAAAACGCTATCCTCAAGAGATTTCCGAGGGGAGATTGTGGTATGCCACTTGCGTTTTTGTATCACCAAAGGTTCGTAATATGGGCTTCATAACAATGATGATAGAAGTTAGTATGATTGAAGGCAAAGACAAGGGTTATATGCTTGCTTTTGATACTAGCGATAGCAAGGTATTCATTGGTGACCTTACTGTAGAAGTTGCGAAGACACGCGGTGTTTACCTGGATAAAAAGCTTCTGGGCAGACAGCACTACTTTATACTTGAACCGGCGCGGACACCAAGCGAAAGTCCTGAAAAACAATCTGACGAATCACTCGTAGCTTATTGAAAGCGTTACGGATGTCCCCTCCGCTTCCCCGCTGTCGATCTCAACCTCAATACCCAGTTGTGATGATAAAAGCCTCACAATGTATAGCCCAAGACCCATTCCTTTTGAATGGTGGTGAACGCTTTCAAGACGAACAAATGGCTCGAACACCTTTTCCGTCATATCTTTGGGGATTCCCTTCCCGAAATCTCTTATCTGGATAAAGTCGCAGATGCTGTTTTTCCATGCCCTTATGATAACCGGTTTATCTGCCGGGCTGAATCGAAGAGCGTTATCCACAAGATTTCTTAAAATGGTTTCAAGATGTTCGAAGTCAGAAACGATAAACATTTCCGGGTCCGCTTCGATAATGAGCCGTTCTTGTTCCTCTGGTTTCAGGCCATCACAAAGCTTCTTGATCAATCTGCTTATTTTGAACGGAGCGATCCGGGGGATCAGTTGACCCTTTTCAAGCGCTGTAATGCTGAAAAATTGGTTGGTCAGGTCGGTTATCCTGCCACAAGCATCCACAATGTTTTCAAGGAATGAAACTTTCTCCGCATCGTTGAGTCTTTCCCAGTTGTCTTTAAGCGTGAGCGCAAATCCGCTTGCGACCGTTATCGGCGTTCTGAACTCATGCGAGGCAACCTGCATAACCTCTGACTTAAACTTATATGCTTCATGAAGTTCACGATACAGGTTTTGCTGCCGTTCAAGCTGTGCTGAAAGTTTTGCTGAAAGGGAATAGTTGTCAATGAATATTCCAAGCCTTTCAGCGATTTTCTCCAGCAAAGTCACGTCGGTATGGGTTATGGGGGCTCGAGTGAGCTTTTTACCGGCCAGCAGATAACCGACTACTTCGTCTTTCACGCGGATATCCATGGCGAAGGTATATCCCCTTGATTTGAGTTCTCTGGCGATTGAAGTGTCGTTGCCAATCTTAGGCCAGCGCTCAAGTTCCTCCGTTATGCATTTTCCTTTAACCGTCT
>JACVIW010000083.1 GCA_015711695.1 Candidatus Geohydrothermomicrobium daggyaiense | reverse complement strand
GAAGGGGAAAAAGAGGTGAAAGGCGAGATTGCGCCGCGTTCCCGCGCCACTTTTCTTGTCCGCGATCATATAGGTTCCGGCAAAGACGCGAGCCTTCTCCTCGAATCGGACTTACCGGTTGTCGCTGAGCGACCCATGTATTTCCGATACGGTGGTTATACAGGATGGAGCGGGGGTCATTGCGCTGTGGGAGTCAACTGGGCAGAGAGTCGGTGGTATTTCCCGGAAGGAACGACGAGGTCGGGGTTTGATGAGTGGCTCTGCCTTCAGAATCCGAATGAAATCCCGATCAGGGTGAACGCGACTTACATGCTCGGCGAAGGGCAGGGTGAGAATATGCTCAGGTCCTATGAGGTCAGACCAAAGGAGAGGCTCACCGTTTACGTCAACAAAGAGGTGGGTTTCGAAAAAGATGTTTCCATTCTGCTCTTGTCGGATATGCCCTTTGTCGCGGAGAGACCCATGTATTTCGATTACCGCGGCGGCGGAGTTGGGCACTGGACTGGAGGGCACGTAATTCCTGGTGCCATGGGGCTTTTAAAAAGATCGTTCTTCGCTGAAGGATATACAGGGGATGGTTTCGAACAGTGGCTCTGCCTGATGAATCCGAACGAGACCGAGACGGGTGTTCGTATAACGTATTTCGATTCGCACGGAGGCGTGACCAGCAGAACCGTAACGATTCCTGCGAGGACGAGATTGACCCTCAGCGCAAACGCTGACGCTGGCGCGGGAAAAGAGATTTCAACCCTGGTTGAGTCGGATAGACCTCTCATTTGCGAGCGACCCATTTACTTTAACTACGCTGGGAGAATAACGGGAGGGCATACCGTTCTCGGTTATGGGGTTGACTGAATGTTAGCTATAAAAATAAAGATTGACCGATATGCTGTTTTATTAAGTATACCGCCAGAAATACGAAGTTGACTTGATTTTCGCTATGGAAATAAAGGTTTTACCGTTTAGCATACGAAACGAACACCCCTGCCCACGCTTTGAGAAAATAAGCGAAGCAGGGGTGTGTTCAGATGAAAGGCTAAAGTTTAAACCAGTACCAGTATTTACCGCAGCAGGTTTGTTCATCAACGGCTTTTCACCACAGCGTCCCTTTTGCTTCACCTCTTAAAGAAGACGAAGAGAAAGCTAACCTGGCTTTATCACTAAAAGAAATCCAAAAGCGGCGGTCTCATATCGAGCAGGTTCGCTTTCCTTTCAGGCAAATTGTACAGGGGGGTGCTCAGATACTGCGAAAGAGGTACACAAGTCGTACAGGATCTCTTTCGTGTGCGGAAGAACAGGAGAATGTTCAGGGTCACCGCCAGATCGTAGACTTTATCGTCTCTATACGAATTCGTCTTTATACGAATGGAATATCCCGACTCAACGAGGAAAAAGATAGATGTTATTTTGAGAAAGGAATGTGAAATCACGTTGTCACTTACGGGCAGTTAGCATATGGCGCGAGGTTCTGGACGGTTGTCATGAAAAGGATTATGGAATCACCCTTACCCCCTCATCGATCGGACGGATGATCAGGCGGATTACCGGATGACGGTCTGAGATAATGTGCGATTAATCCTGTCACCCTCATCGATGGGACGGATCATCAGGCAGAAGCGCCTCTACGAAGAGTGACTACCCCGGAAGAGAGAAAAAACCGCACGCAAGCGAAGAGAGCCTAAGAGCTGAATGGTGCATAAAGAACCTCTTCCCTGTGTGACCGAAAAAGGCAAACACCATGCATCTTAAGTTCGAGGTCAGGAGGTAGTATCAATTCACCGCATTGTATGCTTCCTGCGACTTGCATGATGCATATCTTCTTATCTTTGAGCCCATCAAACCGGGCGAAAGTGGAACCACACACAATACACAAATAATTCAGGCTTTGCCAGGCTTCCGGCTACCTCATTTTAATGAAGTTTTTAAATGATTGGGGCGAGAATTAAAGCGGAGGAACCAGTGTTTACGATGTTGTGAACCGGTGCTCGGGCTTGACAATCGAATTTATTGATATTAAAATTCACCGGGTTTGTCATCTATATGCATTGCCCCTCTGTTTATATGAAAGGATGGATGGTGTAATGGCTAAAGCTATCCTTGTAGATCCCGCAAAATGTATTAACTGCAAAGCCTGTCAGGTTGCTTGTAAGGAATGGAACAAGACCGGAAGAAATCTGGAAAGCGCAGTTGCCTATGGTGATTTGAACATGCCCCGGGAGATCACGTCAAAAACCTGGACGCGGATAATCGTGAAACAGGGCATGGAAGGAAAAAAACCATATCTTCGCTTTGCTAAAACCCAGTGTATGCACTGCGCCGATGCGGCTTGCGTAAAAGCCTGTCCTACCGGCGCAACATCGAAGGACGATGATGGCTACACTGTCTTCGATGCGAAGAAGTGTATTGGGTGCAATTACTGCGTGAAGGCATGCCCGTTCCAGGCTTGCAAGTACGACGAAGAACTTAAAGAGATAAACCGATGCATTTTCTGTCCTGACCGCAGATCAGCTGGTCTGGCTACCGCATGTTCCACGCATTGCCCCTCCGGCGCGCTTACCTACGGAGACCTGGAGGAGATTAAAGCCGAGGCAAGAAAGCGGTTAGCCGTATATTCTAAGAAGTTTCCCGAAGCGTGCATCTACGGTGAAAACGAAATGGGGGGGCTCAGGTATATCTACATCCTCCAGAATAAGCCATCCGCATATGGTCTCCCCGACAAACCAACTGTCCCCGCTGGTGTCGTGGTCTGGAACAGTTTGGTCAAACCAGGTGGAGGGGTCGCTGCCGCGGCACTTGTCATAGGTGCGGGAACGGCTGCTTTGTTAAACCTGCGGGCACGAAGGATGGAAAAACTTGAAAAGGAGAGGATTGAAAAGCAAGAGACTGGTTAGTCTGAGAGGAGGATAGGTGGGCAAGCTCAAGACTTTCAAGGGCGGAATACATCCTGAATACAATAAGGAGTTATCTTCGAGCAAAGCGATACGACCTGCCCCGATACCGGAGCGGCTGATAGTTCCGCTTAGCCAGCATGTTGGCGCACCCTGCGACCCGATTGTGAGCGCAGGAGAGAGGGTCGAACTCGGGCAAAAGGTGGGTCATTCGGAAGCTTATGTTTCTGCATACGTCCATTCGCCAGTTACTGGTGTTGTTGAGGAGATAGTTAGCCGGAAGAACTTCGCCGGGCAGACTGTCACTTGCGTTGTGATCGCGGCGGATAAAGAGCAGGCGGATTTCCCGAAGCGGAGTGGTTTTGCTCTCGAGTCTTTTACCGGGGAACAGATACGGGAGATAGCAAGAGATGCCGGGCTTGTCGGAATGGGAGGCGCCGCATTCCCCACCCACGTGAAGCTCAGCCCACCAAAGGATAAGCCGGTCGATACCGTTATCATCAACGCATGTGAATGTGAGCCGTTCCTGACCTGTGACTATCGCCTGATGATCGAGAGAGCAGATGACCTGATTTCCGGTGCTCTGATGCTCAAAAAGGCTGTAGGAGCTGAGCGTGTGATTATCGGGGTGGAAGCTAATAAGCAGGACGCGGCTGATATTCTCAAATCTAAGGCAAGTGGAACACCTGAGGTATCTGTCGAACTCATCGAGGTCAAATACCCTCAGGGCGCGGAGAAAATGCTGATTTACGCTTTGACAGGCAGAAAGGTTCCCCCGGGCAAGCTCCCGTCTGAAGTTGGATGCCTGGTGCAGAACGTGGGAACAGCGGTGGCGCTGTTCGAGGCTGTCGCCTGGGGTAAGCCGCTTTATGAGAGAGTGGTGACGGTTACAGGACCAGGCATCAACGAACCAGCCAACCTGCTGGTCCGCGTGGGGACGCCGATTTCCGTACTCATTGATGCCTGCGGCGGTTACTCGCGCGAAGCGCCGGGCAAGTTGATCATGGGTGGTCCCATGACCGGCTGGGCGCAGGAGGACGCATCAACACCTGTGGTCAAGGGGACATCGGGTGTGGTTGTCCTTGGAAAGGAAGCAGGGGCCGTGGTAGAGGAGTCTGAGTGCGTCAGCTGCGGAAAATGCATTATTGCCTGTCCCATGATGCTAACCCCGAACCTGATCGTGAGGTCGGCAAAGAGGGGTCAGTGGGATAGGGCGAAAGAGTTTGGCGCTCTGGATTGCTTCGAGTGCGGTTGCTGCTCCTTTGAATGCCCCGCGTATATACCGCATATCAAATATGTGCGGAGGGCAAAATCAATGCTGGCGACTGCCACGAAATAGGTAAGGAGGGCGAGAATTGGCTAATGGCAACACGTTGAGTGTCACAGTATCTCCGCATATTCACAGCCGGGAGAAAGTATCCAACGCAATGCGTGATGTTCTTATCGCGCTGATACCTGTCACGGCAGTGGCGATTGGTTTCTTCCGATGGGACGCGGTGATAAACATCGCAGTGTGCATGGCTACCGCAGCTTTGACGGAAGTGGTTGCAAGGCTTATCGCGAGGAAAAAGATCACGCTTAACGACTATTCAGCGTTGTTAACAGGCTTATTCCTTGCGCTGTTGCTCCCGCCAGCAACGAACTGGTGGGCAGGCGTGATAGGCACGGTCATAGCTGTCGGGATAGCGAAGGAACTTCTCGGTGGGCTCGGGCGAAACTACTTCAACCCGGCGCTGTTTGGCAGGGTAAGCCTCATTTTGTTGAGCACTTGGTATGTCTGGATAGGAGGAGGCGGTTTCAAGGGGACGATAAATGGTGTCACAAGCGCGACCCCACTGTTCTATCTCAAGTCAGGAGCTACGGGGGTGCGGCCTGGCTATTTGAGCCTCTTCCTCGGAAACCCGGGAGGATCACTTTCCGAGGTTTCGATCCTTGCGGTTCTGGTAGGCGCCGCCTATCTCTTCTACCGGAAGGTTATAACCTGGGAGATACCCGCCGCAATAATCGTCAGCGCCTTTGTATTGTCCGCTATCCTGGGCATGGACCCGCTTTACTCGATACTGGCTGGAGGGCTGATGTTTGGCGCGTTCTTTATGGCTACTGACTGGGTGACCAGCCCGAGCGGACGAAACGCGCAATTGGTTTATGGATTATGCATTGGTATCCTGGTAGTTCTAATACGCAAATTTACCGCCGCACCTGAGGGAGTCGCGTACGCCATTCTAATCATGAATGCGTTTACCCCTCTCCTTGACCGTGTTTTACTGCCGAAGAAGTTCGGTGCGGTCAGGGAATCTACGTAGGTTAAGGGTCAGCATCAATAGGATAGCAGTGAGTAATATGAGGAGGCATTGATGGAGGTTAGCCGGAGGACGTTTATAAAGACCGTGGGCACGAGTGCGCTCGGCATGGCTTTCCCTGCTATTTTCAGGAAATCAGCGAGAACGTACGTGCCTTCATCGGACGACCTATTCGACGAGGAGAAGTATTTTTTCTGTGGCGTGTGCGACAACATCTGCGGCATGATTGCTAGATATAAAGACGGTAGAATCCGTGAGATCGTGGGGAACCCTGCAGATGAATTGGGCAGCATGGGAAGTATCTGCGTCAAGGGCGAATCGTCGATTAATACTCTGTATGACCCGAACCGATTGAAGCACCCGATGAAAAGGACCAACCCGAAAAAGGGTGTAAACGAAGACCCTGGGTGGGTGAAGATATCCTGGGAAGAGGCTTTCCAGACCATAGGGAAGAAATTCAGGGAAGCCATCGACAAACACGGTCCACAGACGGTGCTCTGCATTATGCGCCCGAAAACAAAAGAGAAGGCTTTCTTCCAGGCGATAGGGACGCCTAACCAGGTATGCCACGTCGATACCTGCTACATCACATATGACGTGGCATGGAAGGTAAGCTGGGGAGCTGGCAAATCCTGGACTATGGATCTGGAAAATGCGAAGTATATCCTTGCCTTCGGATGGGATCAGCCGGCGAAGTCTAAAATGTATCAGCTCAAAGGGTTCATGGCCGCTAAAGATAAAGGTGCCAAAGTGGTCGTGTTCGATCCAAGGTTCTCCGTTACTGCTTCTAAAGCGGACGAATGGATCAGCATCAAGCCAGGGACTGATCTTGCGGTAGCTCTTGCGATGATATACGTGATCATTGAAGAGGATCTTTATGATAAGGAATACGTACACGAGATGACAGTGGGATTTGACAACCTTGCGAAGCACGTCAGGTCGAAAGGGTACACACCAGAGTGGGCTGAGAAAATATCCGGGGTCAAGGCCAGCAAGATACGTGAAGTGGCAAGAGATTTTGCCACGACAAAACCCTCGATCCTGGCTATACACAAGAGAGACGCCGGAGGGCCTAATTATGCCAACAGCTTCCCGCTCGCGCAGGCTATGTTTATACTCAACGCCCTGGTAGGGGCTATTGAGCGCCCTGGCGGGCACTACATGAGCAGGCAGCCCAAGGTGACACCTGCGGACCAGTTCCGGAAGAACATGGCGGTGCCATACCCCGAGCCACCCACTAAAGTGCGCGTGGACGGTCACGACAAGTATCCTATTGCCGTTAAAATAGCAAAAGGTTTTTCCAAAGGTAACTTTTCGCACCTGGCGGACGGCATAATGAATCCCCCGTATCCCGTTACTGTTGGCATAGCGCACTCATATAACGTGCTCTCCTTTCCTAACCCGAAGACGATTATTGAGGCGCTGACCAGATTGGAATTATTTGTGGCTGTGGATATTCTGCCGAGCGAAATATGCCAGATAGCTGACATCGTTCTACCGGATTTGTTTTTCCTGGAGGAGAACGCGCTTGAGGCACGTGAGTATCACTCACTATGGGAACAGGTTCTTATCCGCGACGGAAAGCCTCTTTACGACAATAAGGGCTTTGGAGAGATAGTGAACGAGCTTCTCAAGAGCATGGGTTTGGGCGATTATGTCATCGACTGGAAGGCGAAGCGCCAGAAGACTCTTGAGGAGCTTGGCACGACCTGGGAAGAAATAATAAAAAATAAGGGAGTATGGCAGAATAAGTCAGGCCTGCTTCCGGACGGGCACCCCAAGCCCAAGAAAGAGTTTGAAACTCCTTCCAAAAAGCTTGAACTTGACTCTTCGCTGCTTGCCCAAAACGGCTACGAGTCCTTGCCTACCTGGCATGAGCCGTATACAGAGCCGGACGACAGATACCCGTATTACTTCCTGACCAATCATCTGCCATGGTTCAGGATGAACAAGGGCGTCAACGACAGTGCTCTCATGGAACTACAGCCCGAGAACCTTGCATACATTCATCCGGAAACCGCGAAGAAGCTCGGCGTGGGCAATGACGATTACATCATCATAGAGTCCCAGAATGGCATGAGCATCAAGGTCAAGGTATCCGTGACCGACGGGATAAGGCCTGACTGCGTTATGACGGAGCACGGTTATGGACACTGGTCGAAGGAAATGGAGGTTGCTTACGGAAGGGGCACCTGCGACGGTGATGTGATGCTCGAAAGGAAAATAAAAGAGAGCCTGAAGATAAAAGCTTACGACCCGACACAGTCATCCTGCTTGCTTGATTTCAAAGTCAACCTCAAGAAAGCGTAGCAATGGAAGAGCATCGGTTGAAAGCGGAGACATTTGATCTTCTTTCTCTGGGGTTTTTATACCCTTCTGAAGAGCGCTTCGAGGCTACTCGCGATGGTTACTTCGATGCCCTTGCGGATAGGATGAGACAACTTGGCCTGGAGCAGGAATTAGCGACTGTTCACGAAGATGAGGTGGCGATTGAGCGGGAGAAGGAATACACGAGACTGTTCGTGAACGCGTTTCCCGATGTGGTAGCACCGCCATACGAATCTGTCTACATGGACGGAAAAGGTCGCGTCTGGGGGGAGAGCACTTCCAGCGTGTTGAAACTCTACCGTTCAGCTGGAATCGATATCTCCGAGTCATTTCACGACGTTCCGGACCACATTGCGGCTGAGCTCGCTTTTGCGTCATACCTTAAGGCGTCAATATATGCCGGTGATTATGACAAAGAACGGATTTACAAAGTCCTGATCGTCGAGCACCTTGGGCGGTGGGCGCCGGAATTCCTCCACAAAGTTATCTCCGCTTCCAGAATCGAGTTCTACCGAAGATTGGCTAGTTCAACAGCGTTGTTGATTGATCTTGAGAAAAGAGTCTATGACATGGCTTTGCCGTGAGATAAGCACTACCCTTGCTTCTTTGGACGCCCCTGGATAAGAATCGGGGGGCGTTTTGATTTATAAAAAATGGATGCATGGTGACCTGCATGGAGGATATTGAAGTCTACAGCATGGACTTCAAGTGCTTTTTAACGATTGTCATGCCCTCAGACCTGTTTATAATGACCGTGCCATGCGGGTCTTTCGAGCTCAAAAGGGCGAAGGAAAATCAGGTTCTCGGCTCTTCAGCGAATTGCGGGCAGAGCTTTCCTGTAACTTTTCTCTCTATGCGGGACTGGCGGGAGAAGCGGAACCATCCATACATCTTTTGCGGTTCGCCATGAGGTATACGGACAGCCTTCCAGGTTTTTTTCTTCTCAGGGTTGCATTCTCGGTCTCCCGCTGATTATCTTGATGACCCTGTTTTAGTCTGCTCGTTGCGAGATCATGGACCTTCTGAACCAATACCTCATCCCCACTGGACGATCTCATGATCGCTCTCTTGTTGTGGAAGCGGTCGGAATGAAAAACTGACCTGTTGAAAGGTCGTCCCTGTCCCTGTCATGCGGCGATTCGCAGCCGATCAGGAGGCTTGCTGTCGTTATGTCCCGGTAAGCAGGGATCTTGTAGATGCGTGTTCGGACTATCTCACACCAAGCATGATATTCCATGGGGTCCTTTTTTCCCGAAGGTTTTTTGGTTTTTTGCGATTGGATCCCGGGACTAGCGGTATCCCCGACCTTGGGCTCCTCTCAGGGATTTTCCTGAATCTCTATTGATA
>JACVIW010000082.1 GCA_015711695.1 Candidatus Geohydrothermomicrobium daggyaiense | reverse complement strand
TGAGGCCGCAGTACTTGATCAAAGGGCTTCGAGTAACACCTGCCTTCCTATCGGGGCAGCTGTTTTCCCACCCTCGCCACCGTTTTCCACGATAACAGCAACCGCCACCTGTGGCTTTGAAGCCGGACCGAAGCATACGAACCAGGAATGTGGGCTTACTCCATTTTCCCCGATCTCAGCAGTGCCTGTTTTGCCAGCTATTTCCATCCCGGGAATTCGCGCAGCGGTCCCTGTTCCCTCTTTCACCACCCCGACCATCATCCGGGTAAGAGTGTCAGCAACGCTGGAACCTATTAGCTCTTTCCAAACAGAAGGCCTGAATTGCTGCACTACTTTACCGGAGTATTCCTGAATCTCCCTCACGATGTAAGGTTTAGGCATGCATCCTCCATTTGCAATCGCAGCCGCAACCAAAGCCATCTGTAAAGGCGTTACCAGTATTTTTCCCTGTCCTATGCTACTGGATGCCAACTCCACAGGATCCATCGAATCGGCACCGGGTATTGTGCTTTTTTCGACAGGAAGATCGAATTCAATCTTATCGTTAAAGCCAAATTTTTCAGCATACTTCACCAGCATTGTAGCGCCGAGTTTGAGCCCTATAGTGGCGAATGTGATATTACAGGAAAGTTCAAAAGCTTTCTTGAAATTAAGCCGGCCGTGAGCCTTACCACCGTAATCCCGCATTCGATAACCAGAAACAAGAAGGTTTCCGGAGCATTGGTAGATGCTATTAGTTGTTGCTGTGCCAGTTTCAAGCGCGGCAGCCGCTGAGACAACTTTAAAAGACGATCCAGGGGGGTAAAGCCCAGCTGTGCATCTGTCTATCAGAGGCTTGTTTTCATTCGCCCTAAGCGCTTTCCAGGGAGTTTCGGTGTCTCTCCCCCTGAGAGGCACGGTTATGTTCGGATCGAACCTGGGACTTGTAACCATTGCAAGAATTTCCCCGGTGTCTGGTCTTATTGCAACGACTGCTCCCCTGCGGTCGCCCAGAGCCCTCGCAGCGGCTTGTTGAACCTTTGAGTCAACCGTGAGCACAATCGAGTATCCACGCCTCGTCCCGCCGAAAAGCCTATTGATTAAGTTTCTCAGAGAATACTCTCTTGCCTGCCCCAGAAGTTCGCGATTAAATTTTTCCTCAAGTCCGGTGCGTCCATAGCGCCATGAATCGTAGCCAGTAATGTTCGAATAAAGTGACCCTTGAGGATATTCTCGTTGAAACCGATACTCGCCTCCGGTGTCTATGCTTCTCGCTACTTCGACGCCATCAGAGGTATAGATCGCCCCTCTTTCAATTGAATAATCCCTTAAGCGCTGCCGCTTGTTGTTCTGATTCGAGGATATTATCTCAGATGAAAAAAACTGCAGATTGGAAAGATTCAGAATCAAAATCAGGAAAAGTGCTGTGAAAGCGAAAAAAAGTAATTTTATCGAACGGTTCATCTGCTAACACCTTTTCTGATACTTAAAGGATTCATGCAAAGAGCTCTATGCGAAATAACCATAAGAAGTCCTGTTAATATATAATTGGACACAAGGGAACTGCCACCGTAACTCATGAACGGTAAAGTGATCCCGGTCAGCGGAATCAATCTTGTCACTCCTCCCATTATTATGAACGACTGCAGAGCGATAATGCTCGTTAAACCCGAAGCTAGACATTTCCCGAAATCGTCGCGAGCTGCAAGGGCAATCTTAATACCCCTCGAGACGATCACAAGATAGAGAATGACGACAAATACGCTGCCGAAAAGCCCGAGTTCCTCTCCAACCGCGCTGAAGATAAAATCGGTGCTCACGGCAGGTATGAGTGTGGGATACCCAAAGCCAAGGCCAGTTCCAGCAATCTTTCCTGAGGAAAACGCGAAGAGGGATTGCGCGATCTGGTATGACTCCTTTTCAATAGTAGCCTGGTTAAACGGGTTTAGCCAAGTGATAACCCGAACCTGAACGTGGGAAAACCCTAGATAGCAAAGGTATGCCCCTAGAAAGAACAAAGCAAGGCCAGCAAAGACATAGAATTTCCTTGAAGTCGAGACGTAAACCATGCATATGAAGATCCCAAAAAATAGAAGAGATGAACCGAGGTCCTTCTGAAAAATCATAAGAAGCACGGAAATTCCCCACATCATAAGAAGAGGTATGAAGTATTTAAGTTCCGGGACCGGTATCCCCATGAGCCTATGAGTAGAAATCGATAGCAGTTCCTTTTTCTCGGCAAAAAAGGCGGCGAGAAAAATTACAAGCAAAATTTTGGATAATTCCGAGGGCTGAAAGCTCAACGGACCTATTTTCAACCAGAGTTTAGCCCCATTTATCTCTTTTCCAAAAAGCATCGTGGAAGCGAGTAGGGCAATAGCGACGAGTCCGAGACTGTATTTGTATGAGGAGAGCGATTCGTATTTCCTTAAAAAAATCAAAACAAGAAGCATAAGGGCAGATCCGACACAAAGCCAGATCAACTGAACAAAAGCGAGATTCGTGTCTAACCTGTATATCATTATCAGCCCGAGTGACGTAAGAGCGGCAACGGTTGGAAATATGATGAGGTCGGCCACGGGTGTCAGGCGCCTGATAAACATGTGACTAACAAGAAAAATGAGATACGCTGAACCCGGGTAAAAAAGATGCTCATAAGAAGGCTTTCCCTTTAACGCAATTGTGGCGGAGAAGAAGCCGGCAAACAGAATCAGCCCAACTAGCAGCAGTAGACCAAGCTCTCTATTCCTTGCCTTTATCCTGTCCACCCCCTGAAGATTCAACGTAGCTTAAAACCATGAGAGGCTCAATTTTTCCCGGTGATTCTATTTCGAGAATAAGTTTCACGCTCCGGCCCCTGCCAAGCTTCCTACCCGCACGCGGCTCCTGCTTTTTCACAAAAGTCTTTTTAAGATCTAAACGGGAGAAAAACGGATGTATTATCGGCTTGAGGCCACACTGTTTAATCTTCTTTAAAGCCTTATCACCGCGCAAATTTATAACGTCAGGTATAGTAATCGCTTTCCCTTCATATTCACGAAAACGCTCAAGCGCCTCCGTGTAGCTCAATTCAACGGATACTCCCTTTCTGAGCATTTTTTCGTCCTCTATACTGAGCAATTCGACGCCAATGCTCCTCCTTGGGTCTTCCCGAGCAAGACCCCAGAAAGGAAAGCCCTGAAAAATCACAACTTTTTTGCCACTTATCCCCACAAAATAGCAGTTTTTCCAGAGAAACCATCCTCCAGCGGAAAACAGAACCAAGAAAGCGATTACAAGGACTCCCAGTATTTTCAAGAATCGCGATTTCCTTTTCTCTGGAAGTTTGATACCAGATTCGATGTCACGCGCGCATTCTTCCACCTGTCCTTCATACTCAAGGGAAGTATCACTTGGCTCCTGCGGGAATACACGCCCCTCTGATGCGCCGAACTCCACTAAAACCACGGAAACATTGTCCGTACCGCCCCTGGCAAGCGCTTCATTTACGAGAGAACGCGCCGCTTTTTCGGGTTCCTGCTCCCTGCTTATGATTTCTTCTATTTCTTCATCTCCAACGAGAGCAGTTAGTCCATCAGTGGCAAGAAGAAATTTGTCACCAGGCTCTATGTTTATAGATATAATCTCAACCTCGACGCGGGGTTCAATACCCAGTGCTCGAAGAATGATATTTCTCTGCGGATGTTTTCTCGCTTCCTCCTCGGTTATATCGCCCTCGTCGATCAGTTTTTGAACCAGAGAATGGTCAGTGGTCAGGCGCCGTAGCTTGCCTTTCCTCAACAGATAAGCCCTCGAATCTCCAACATGGGCGATAAAGGCGGTGTTGCCCTCGCGGTAGAGAGCTGTCAGGGTGGTGCCCATAGAACGAAAGCTTTCATCTGACTTCGATTTATTATGTATGATTGCATTTGCGCTCTGCACCGCTTTTTCGATGAGTTTATCACCGGGGAGAAGTCCAATTGAATCTTCCACGTACTGCTGGATAGCCGAAAGCGCGAGCGAACTTGCTATCTCCCCTGCCCTGTGACCACCCATCCCATCAGCCACCGCGTAAAGGTTCCCAGATTCGAGAACGGCGTCCTCGTTTATTTCCCGCACCTTCCCAGTATCTGATAGCGATGCGGACCTTACAGTGAAAATAGAAAACACCCCCTGAGAACCACAGTATTAAGGCCTGAACTCAAACACGGTCTTTCCAATTTTGATACGATCTCCGGCGCGAAGGCTTAAAGGATATGCAATCTTTCTGCCATTTACGTAAGTGCCGTTCGTTGAACCGAGATCCTCAATAAAGTATCCGTCACCTTCTCTGAATATCCGGGCATGTTGCTGGGACGCATAGGTATCGTCAATGGGAATGCTACAGCCAGGCCCTCTTCCCACAACAACCTGATTTTCAACGGGGTAACGTGATCCTATGTTTCTATCCGCCGCTATGACAATCAGTTCAGGCTTATGAGCCTTCTTCTTTTTCTTTCTGGTCTCAACCGGGAAATACTGATATTCGAGGTCTCTGTATATCCCCCTTATAAGGATTATGACAAAGAGATAGAGAAGGAAAAGGAAAAAGTACTGCAAGCCCCTAACAGCGATTTCCGGTATCATCCCGGTGCCCTCCGGAAAAGCAATCTCGTGCTGCCAACTCTTATGATGTCACCATCTCTCAGCCTGGCCTCAGTGATTCTTTTTTCGTTCAAGTAAGTACCGTTCGTTGAGTTCAGATCAAGTATGAAGAATGATTCGTTTCTTTTCTCGATTTTTGCGTGAACCCTGCTCACATTTGGATCCGGAAGGACAATGTCGTTGGTTTGGAGCCTTCCAATTTTGATCTCGTCACTCTCAAGCGGAAACATGGGGGGCACTTCCCCTGAATCGAGTAATTCGAGAGAAAAAGTTGATATTTTGGACTCAGATTCCTCGATTTTTCCTTTTTTCTTTTTACGCTGAGCAGGAGGAAGTTCCCCTTGAATCCATGTGCGTATCCAGAACTCGCCTTCCCTGAGCCGTTCAACCTCTCTGAAAAAAACTTCAGGCCTATCAACCACACTGTAAGACTTGTCTTTCATGTAAGCCATAAGGAGGTTTTCAAACTCCGTCGCAAGAACCGACTGAAAAGATTCAAAACGAGAGAAATCTTTTGAGGAAAGTCCAATTTCATAGCGGTTTGGAGCATATATCCTTGACACACCTATCGTTTTATGGTCCTCCAGTTCCCTGATGAGCTTCTTTCCAATTTCAACAGGCTGCACACCGCTTTTAAAAGCGCGGAGAAAAACGCCTTCAAAAACCTCTTCGAGCTTCTTCTCGAATTCCCTTAAAATTTTCATGCATAAATTATATAAACTCTTTCACTTTACAATCCTTCGCTGCGAAAAGTGCTGGAACTTCCTAACATTGACATTTAAGGCGTTTCAACACAAAAGCCGCACCGGGCCATTTTGAATCTACGGCTCAAATTCATTCGAAAACCACTGTAGCTATCTCAAATGGCCTCATATTGAACGCCATTTCCGAGCCATTCCTGCTGATCTCTCCAATCTTATCTTCGAGCAAGTTTGTCTTATAAGCCGTCGCAAAATCAAAACCAGTTAGAACACGATGAGATCCCCCTCTGCCTTCGCACTCCCAGATTCTTGCAAAATAGCCTATTTGACCTTTTTCGAACCCTACAACAATAGACCTGGAGGGATCACTTTCCAAAAAACTTCTCTTGATGCCACTAGATCCCAAGGATGCCCCTGGAGGAGCGGTAAAAGCCCTCGGAGGGTTATTGTGAAGATATGTTTCATAGATAGAGCCCGCGCTTATCCAGTCGCCTCGATGAGGATAGAGAGAATACCTGAAAATGTTATCCCCGAGGCTGAAACCGCCTGGACCGCTATCCCACAAGAAAATTTTGTCAGTGCTCCTTAAAAGCGTGAGATAAAGTCTGCCGTCCTCATCCACTTTATTGCCGGGTATCCCGAAGTTTATAAGAGTTACTCCTATGTCACCACAGGTCAGGTCAACAAAATTCTGGGCGGGCAATTCGTATCGCGGTCTTGTGATAACCGCATACGGTACCTCATGAACAAGGTTTCCCTTTCCAAGTCCAGTTGGAAAAACACATCTAAGCCTCGAGTACCGATCGCGAAAATAAATGTACGTCAAAAAATCTATTCTCGGAGAGCCGGCAGAAAGAGAGATACGCTGAATAAAAGGAGACCTTCCCACTTTGCCTCTTACTTCAATGCTGGCCTTCAGCGGTCCACGCTCGACCACACGAATATCCGAAATCTTACGCGGATGAAGGAAATAGGTGCCCAGCGACCGGCTTTCATAGAGATTGCCAAAATCTCTTTCGAGGGTTAGCCTATTGCCGTCTTGAAGGTTCAACTCGGTCCCATCTCCAAGTCTTACGCTCTCCAAAAGCCCCGTCTTCTCGCTCAGTTCAACTGAAATTTCGCTGTTTCGTATCTCAAAGTCCGCCGCCATTACCTCGTCAGAGAAAGCTGGTACGTCATTGGATGATACAATTTCCAGGAGCCTGTAACCGAGCGGCGGAAATTCCGCTTTGATTGCGACGCGAACTTTCTTAAGACTTCCATCCCCGTATTTAGTGGAATCCAGTATCTGCGAGGGGATAGTTTCTACTCCATCACACACTTTAAACGAGCGCCATCCTGGTGGGAAAAACACATCAAACTCAATAACCCTTGACACCGAGGCGCTCACAGGATTGAAAACGAGAAGCGGCATGCTTTTTCGCACCGCGCCTGAAAAAGAATCAACCGCTGAATTATAACCGCTGCACAGGGAAAAGGGATCTCCCGTGCGTGTTTTTATGCAGTCTTTCTTCAGATGTGATTTGATTATTCGAATCGCCTGATCCCTCATAATCTCTTCGCAACCCTTCAAGACCTCGTTGAACCTGATCTCCATGCCTTCGGCAACAGGATCGGTGCAACAACCGCAAATCTGGTCGTGAAAATGGTTGTCCATCAGAGCCTTCCAAAGAGCCTCAAGTTCATTGGGGAATTCTCCAACTCCCAGGAGAGAGGAAATCGCACTCAGTTTTCCTGCGTCGAGAAGTGCGAATTCGCACGCTCTGTTGAGCTGTTTGAGCTTTATCCTCGAACTGTACGTTCCCCACAGTTCCCTCTGAAATTCTCCTTTAAGCACTGGAAGCTTTTTCCTGTCAAGTGATTTAAAAAACCTTGAGGGAAGCGAGAAGGTAAACCTCACGTTAGAAACTTCATCGTTCCAAGCCCTGATCATCTTACCGTAGGCTTCCTGAGGTCTTCCGTGATCCACTCCAGCCGGAAAGAAGACGTTTTCTCCCGTTGATCTATCCCGCAAATATTTGTACCTCACGCTTAACTTCCTCAACGCCCGCTCCCTTTCGGTTGGCATGGGATGACCTACGCTATACATCTTTGGCATATTCACAGCAACAACACTGGAACCGTCTGGAGCTTCCCATATAAACTCAGTGGGCGTACCTTCAGGGGGTTTCGCGCGGGAAAACGCAAAATATTTCACCCCGGAAAGTGAAAAAATCTGAGGCAACTGGGCAGACATTCCAAAAGAATCAATCAGCCATCCGGTACAAGATATCCGCCCGAATCTTGATAGACAATACCTCTGCCAGGCGACTGATTGTCTGATTAAAGACTCACCCGATATGAGGTTTGTGTCAGGCTCACAGTACATTCCGTTCACCGGTTCTATTCTTCCGGCTTCGACGTGTTCAACTATTTTTTCAAAATCTTGAGGAAACCTCGTCCTGAAGGGCTCAAGCTGTGGAACCTGATCGATGACAAACGTCATCTCGTGGTCAATGTCCATTATTCTCAAAGCCTCACGTAGATTGCCCGCGCCCACCTGTTCAAAAACATCCCTTGTTCTCAACCATTCAACATCGTAATGAATGTGTGGGATGAAGTGAACGAGCCCGGATTTTAACCCCTCGAACGGAAGAGAAACCTGCGGTTCAAGCATATCAGCCACAATTTCAAAATCACCTTTTCCCTTTTTCAAGCTTAAAGGGATTATCGGGATTATCTGTGAGGTCAGTTCCATATTCAGCGTCATTCCCAACAGGTGAAAACCGTCCGCGAGAGGAAAGCCTTCGGCGATTATTTCCAACGCATCGCCCGGTGGAAAATCAAGCGCCACTATCTGACTCGCGCGTATGGTTCCCGCTGGCGAGCGGAGCGATATTTTCTCCTGCGGTACCATCCTGCCATCAATGTGGAGCTCGATGCCATTTATTCGCTGATCGAACCAGGGATTGGTGATAGTGAGCCTGAAAGAGTCTTCCCTGCCATCGCCATCGAAGTCAATATTACCTATGGCGTCCCGGAAGAAAAGGCTGTCAATCCCGTCGATAACCTCTCTGGGGAGAAGGTGTGAAAACCTTTTTGCCGCTTGCTTCAGAAAAAATTCAACAACGTAGTTGATAGGTCTTGTTGAAATTATTCGAAAGAGCGGCAAAAGCGGTCGGTGATTGAACATCGAAATCATCTCCTCTTTTTATTGAAAGACAAGAAAAATTCTAATACACGTCCACCCGAACACATCACGCTGTCGATCTGTATTTAAAAGCTTATTGTGTAATAAACCCTAAACTCTTTCTGAAAAGCGCTTTCACCAAATTTTTCCTTTACTGTCATCAATAGAAGCGGATCTGAGACAAACCAAAAAAGTGAAGCCGGTGATTTTTATCCATACCTGTAATTGACATTAGGGAACAAACAAGGTCAAAGTTTTAGAATCACCGTGACAGGCGTGAAAGACAAATCTTTACTGGTGATATGGTTTATATTAAATTGCAGCAACTTGAGCAGTAGCAACAAATGGCAGTGGTTTGATGAAAGTCCTGACAACGATACTGATTGGATTTGCATCCTCGATACTGTCCGGAATGTTCGGAAT
>MU158458.1:8658-8965 GCA_015711695.1 Candidatus Geohydrothermomicrobium daggyaiense | reverse complement strand
GCTTCTTCTCCTGGTACGCCCTGCAATTGTGATACTGAGCTGCGGAACAACGCTTGATTTCCCAGCAGTTCATTTTATTGTTCATCAAATCACCCCTCGATTTAAGACTTTAACATTATTGTGAGCGGCTATCAAACAATCTGAAAAACCATTGATGTTTCTCGTTGAATAAATTTTGAATGTCTGACTAAAATCAATGTGAGGAATCCGTTCACTTCAAGGATTCCTCTTTTTTAAGAAAGCGGGGGAGGCAGCGGATTTGCCAGGATTTAAACTAAGAACCGCATTTAAGCCTGAGGGAGATCAA
>MU158458.1:0-8648 GCA_015711695.1 Candidatus Geohydrothermomicrobium daggyaiense | reverse complement strand
CGATAGATGGTCTTGTTAAGGGATTAAATGACGGATGCAGGTTTCAGGTGCTGCTTGGCGTCACTGGTAGCGGAAAGACTTTTACCATGGCAAAGGTGATAGAAGCCGTTCAGCGACCGACTCTGGTGCTTGCGCCGAACAAAACTTTAGCGGCACAACTTTATTCTGAGTTCAGGGAGTTTTTTCCAGAAAACGCTGTTGAGTATTTCGTAAGTTATTACGATTACTATCAGCCTGAGGCCTATATCCCTTCAACTGACACCTACATTGAAAAGGACTCATCCATTAACGATGAAATCGACAGGTTGAGACATGCTGCGACAAGCGCTCTCCTTTCAAGGGAAGACGTAATAATAGTTGCGAGCGTATCGTGCATATACGGCCTGGGCTCACCGGATGAGTACTTGAGTAGAATGCTTTATCTTGAAGCAGGGAGGGAGTACGACAGAGACAAGATTATCGAGAAACTTGTTGACATTAGATATGAGAGAAATGACGCGGCTCCCGATAGAGGGGATTTTCGGGTTCGCGGAGATGTCATCGATATATATCCAGCCTACCGGGAGCGCGACATGGTAAGAGTTGAGATGTTCGACGAAACCGTCGAGTCAATTAAGGAGATAGATCCTCTCACCGGTGAAATTAAGTCCAGGTTGGACAAAGTCGTTATCTGGCCAGCAACACACTTTTTGACACCGACGGACAGACTCCTTCAGGCGATAGAAGGAATAGAGGCTGAGCTGGAGGAGAGGCTCAAAGAATTGAATTCACTCGGGAAGATACTTGAAGCGCAAAGGCTGAAGATGAGGACCATGTACGATATACAGATGCTTAAAGAGACAGGTTACTGTCATGGAATTGAAAACTACAACAGGCACCTTTCGGGCAGGAAACCGGGGGAGCCACCCTATACGTTGATAGACTTCTTCCCTCCGGGTTTTCTCACCTTTATCGACGAATCGCATATTACTGTTCCACAGCTCGCGGGCATGCTGCATGGTGACAGGTCGCGGAAAGAGACGCTGGTAGAATACGGGTTCAGGCTTCCTTCCGCCCTGGATAACAGACCTCTGTCTCAGGAAGAATTTTTCGAAAAAGTTGGCCAGGTTATTTTTGTTAGTGCGACACCATCGGATTGGGAGTTAGAAAGGAGCTCGAATATAGTAGAGCAGGTGATTAGACCTACGGGTCTTGTTGATCCCGAAGTTGAGGTTCGACCCGCTAAGGGTCAGGTTGACGACCTCATTTCGGAAATAATAAAAAGAGCGGAGAGAAACGAGCGAGTGCTCGTCACAACGCTCACCAAAAAAATGGCCGAAAGTCTCGCAGAATACTTAGCAGGGATGGGAATCAAAGTTCGATACCTCCACTCTGAAATCGGTACTGTCGAAAGGGTAGAGATACTCAGGGACTTAAGAGCTGGCGTTTTTGACGTTATCGTGGGAATCAACCTGTTAAGAGAGGGTCTTGATCTTCCTGAAGTTTCCCTTGTTGCTATTCTCGACGCGGACAAGCAGGGTTTTCTCAGAAGCGAACGCAGTCTTATTCAGACTATGGGTCGTGCCAGCAGGAATGTTAACGGCAGGGTTATTCTGTATGCCGAGGAATGCTCAGAGGCGATGAGAAGGGCGATCGAGGAAACAAGAAGGAGGAGAAATCTACAACTCGAATTCAATAAAGTCCATGGCATCAATCCGCAATCGATACAGAAAGAGGTAAGGGAAATACTGGATGTTGCTATTTCAGGGGAGCGGAGCCTCGAGTCTGATATTGTCAAGAGAGCAAAGGAACTGCCGCCAGAGAAAGTTCAGAGATTGATCATGAATCTAGAGGAAGAGATGCGCTTTCTCGCCGAGGAGTTGCGGTTTGAGGAGGCGGCAAAGGTTCGGGACCAGATCAAGAAAATAACTGAGGAGTTGCTAATCCGTTGAGCCAGGGATTCATCAGAATAAGGGGAGCAAGAGAACACAATCTTAAGGACGTAAACTTAGACATTCCTCGCGACAGGCTTATCGTGATGACCGGGATAAGCGGATCAGGAAAATCTTCGCTTGCTTTTGACACTATATATGCGGAAGGGCAGAGACGCTATGTTGAATCTCTCTCCGCCTACGCAAGACAATTCCTTGGTCAGCTCGACAAGCCGGATGTAGATCTCATCGAAGGCTTATCTCCTGCGATATCCATTGACCAGAAGAGCGGCACTTCAAACCCGAGATCGACTGTTGGGACAGTGACTGAAATTTATGACTATTTGCGTGTCCTGTATGCCCGTATCGGGGAACCGCACTGCTATGTATGCGGTAAGGGTTTATCCCGGCAATCAGGCACGCAAATAACAGACAGAATTCTCTCATATCCACCGGGCAGTAGATTGATAATTCTTGCTCCCCTCATAAGTGGGAGAAAAGGAGAACATGCATCCATTCTTGATTCTCTCAGAGAAAAAGGCTATGTCAGGGCGGTAATCGATGGCGAAATGAGGGATCTTTCTGATGAAATAACACTTGATAAGAAAAAATCCCACGAGATACTCGCTGTAGTTGATAGGCTCATAATAAAGGAAGGCGTAAAGACGCGTGTTGCCGAGTCTGTGGAAGCCGCGCTTCAGCTTGGCGAGGGGCTTGTTGTCGTTCAGGATGAATTTGGGAAAAGAGAGCATTTCAGCCAGGAGCTTGCTTGTATTGAGTGCGGGGTCAACTTTCCCGAGATATCTCCAAGGCTTTTTTCATTCAATAGTCCTTACGGAGCATGCAAGGCTTGCGGTGGGCTGGGACATCACCAGGAGATTGATCCTGATCTGGTCATTCCCGACCCCGAAAGAAGCCTGATGGAAGGTGCCATAGCTCCATGGGAAGCCACGAATCTACCTTATTTTTACGAGATTCTTGAGGGGCTTTCCCAAAAATATGGTTTCAGTCTTGACGAGCCTTTCTCGAATCTTCCACAGGAAGCAAGAAACGTTATTCTTTACGGCACACGAGAAACCGAAATAGAGATTACCAGGCGCGGACCGGGTGGCATAAAGAAAAAATATTCCGTTTTCTGGGAAGGGATCATACCCATGCTGGAGCGCAGATATTGTGAGACCGATTCCGATTATGCACGATGGAGAATTTCAAGCTTTATGAGTATTAGACCCTGTCCATCATGCAAAGGGACGAGGCTGCGACCCGAAAGTCTGGCGGTTACGGTTGGCGGTAAATCTATAGCGGATTTATGTGACATGACTGTGGAAAAGAGCCTTGAATTCATTAGGTCTCTTGATCTTGACAAGAGGAAAAGAACAATTGCTTCAAGGCTGCTCAAAGAAATAGAATCAAGGTTGCAGTTTATGGTTGACGTAGGGGTTGAATACCTTACACTCTCACGAGCGGCGTCCACCCTGGCTGGTGGAGAGTCTCAGCGTATAAGGCTTGCCACTCAAATAGGTTCAGGTCTTGTAGGCGTCCTTTACATACTTGACGAGCCAAGTGTCGGACTTCACAAGAGGGATAATAAACGATTGCTGTCGACCCTTAAAAGACTCCGTGACCTTGGCAATACGGTGATTGTGGTGGAGCATGATGAGGACACTATCAGGGCGGCTGATCATATAGTGGATATCGGTCCCGGTGCGGGAATTCACGGGGGCAGGATTGTGGCCCAGGGGAGTCTTGCTGACATAATGAGATCGAAAGACTCAATTACGGGGAAATATTTAAGCGGTCAGCTCGCAATCGAGATTCCCTCAAAGAGAAGAAGCCCTTCTGGAAAGAGCATCATTGTTCGTGAGGCGACTGAACACAATTTAAAGGGTATAGACGTTGAGTTTCCACTCGGTCTTTTTATATGTGTAACAGGTGTGAGTGGATCAGGTAAGAGCACTTTGATAAGCGACATCCTTTACAGGGGGCTCCGACGAAAACTTACTTCTTCAAAAACTCCTCCCGGTAAACACCGGGCTATCGAGGGAACGGATGAGATCGATAAAGTAGTGAATATTGATCAATCGCCGATAGGAAGGACTCCCAGATCAAACGCTGCAACTTATACAAAAGTTTTCGACCATATCAGGTCACTTTTTGCAAGTACTCCCCAGGCAAAGATGAGGGGTTACCGCCCTGGAAGGTTCAGTTTTAACGTGCCGGGTGGAAGGTGCGAGGCGTGCCACGGGGAGGGCATGGTGAAAATAGAGATGCACTTCCTCCCTGATGTTTATATCACATGCGAACATTGCAAAGGCAAGAGGTTTAACAGGGAAACCCTTGAGATTCGTTACAGGGGGAAAAACATACACGATGTGCTCGAAATGACAGTCGAGGAAGCGATGGAGCATTTCGAAAATATACCCCCAATAATAAGGCAGCTGGAAATATTAAACGATGTGGGACTCGGCTATTTGAGGTTGGGGCAACCTGCCACAACTTTGTCGGGGGGAGAAGCGCAAAGAGTTAAGCTTGCGAGAGAACTTTCCAAAAGACCCACGGGAAGGACTGTCTACCTTCTCGATGAGCCAACAACAGGATTGCATTTTTATGATATTAAGAAACTTCTCGATGTTCTGAACAGGCTTGTGGAATGGGGTAACACGGTGATCGTGGTGGAACATAATATGGATGTAATCAAATACGCTGACTACATTATTGATCTCGGCCCCGAAGGCGGTAATAAGGGCGGAACAATTGTGGCTTGCGGTACACCTGAGGAAATCGCGAAGTGCGAATCATCCTACACTGGAAGATATCTCGCGGAAGTATTGAAAAGGGATTTGGAGCGCGAGAAAGTGTTTGTATCGGGCGCACGGGTTAGCGGAGGAGTGGGTACGAATTGAGGCTATATGATGTCGATGGTAATTGTCTAAACAGGGGTGAGTATTCAGGCTTATGTCAAAAAGGATTGCCTGGAAGAACAGCATAAACTTCCTCCCTGAATCTCCTGGTGTTTATTTGTTTAAAGACGTTTCTGGGCAAGTAATATATGTTGGCAAGGCAAAATCCTTGAGAGATAGATTAAGATCATATGTTCAAAATCCCCAGCAATGTGACTACAAAGGAAAGGCGCTTAGAGACCAGATCTATTCCTTGGAGATCACGGTTTGCTCAAACGAAGTCGAGGCTCTGATCCTGGAGGCAGAGCTGATAAAGAAACACCGACCGAGATTTAACGTGCTGCTAAGGGATGATAAAACTTACCCATATATTGCGGTAACCCTGTCGGAAAAATTTCCACGCGCGATCCTTACGCGGGGCCGCAAAGTTCAGGGTTACAGATATTACGGACCTTATGTTAATGCCCAGGCTGCAAGAAGAACACTCAACACCATTCAAAAAGTTTTTCCTTTGAGGCAATGCGGGGGGAAAGATCCCGGACAGAGAGGAAGGGCGCCCTGTCTATACTACGAGATGGAGATGTGTATGGGTCCATGCATGGGATGCGTTGACCCTGATTCATACTCATCGGTAGTTAAATCGCTTTGCCAGTTTCTCGAAGGAAAGCATCAGGCTTTTCTTGAGCAGCTTGAGCTTGAAATGAAGCGGGCAGCTGAAGCGATGGACTATGAGAAGGCTGCCAGAATCAGAAACCAGATAGAAGCTGCAAGGAAAGTGCTTACACACGGAAAAAGAACTCTGAGCACTTGTGATGAGTACGATGTAATTGGATATGAAAGAGATGAGCTTGATGCGTGCTTCATTGTGGCGAGGTATCGTTCCGGTGCGCATTCAGGCAATTTCTGCATGAACATAGATATCGCTTCAGAAATCACGGATGAAGAGCTCGTTTCTGAATTCATAAAAAGATATTATGCGGATTCGAGTTCAATACCGTCTCTTATCCTGGTTGGGGTAAAGCCCTCTGATGGCTCGGTGGAGAAATGGCTCTCATCACTTAAGTCATCCCGTGTCGAAATCAGGGTACCTGTAAGGGGAAGCAAGAAAAAGGAGCTGGAACTTGCGTATAAGAACGCCGAGATTGCGTTTGAAAAGTCGAAGTGGGAGAGGATCGCTGACCGTGAAAGAACTGACAGGGCGCTGAAAGAAATCGCGAACTTCCTCAGGCTTGAGCGCTATCCTCTGAGAATTGAGTGCTACGACGTATCTACAATGATGGGGACAGCGTCTGTGGGCTCGATGGTTGTCTTCGAGGATGGCATTCCCAGGCGTTCTTACTATAGAAAATTCAAAATTAAGCAAACACCTGGCATAAATGACATCGGGATGATGCGCGAAATACTCATGCGCAGATTCAAAAAGCTTGCGGGAGAATTTCAGGGGAAAACGGGTATTACACGAAACTCCGACTCGAGCTTTAAGAAAAAACCTGACCTTGTGATTGTTGATGGTGGAAAAGGGCACCTTGGCGCAGCTCTGGAGGTTATAAGTGATTTGCAATTAGCAGATATCGAGGTTGCGGCGCTAGCTAAGAGTTTTGACGAAATCTACAGGCCTTTTTCTGATGAGCCCGTTACTCTTCCGAGGAACTCAGAAGCTCTCTTTCTTGTTCAGAGGATAAGGGATGAAGCGCACAGGTTCGCTATTTCCTATCATAGAGAACTCATGCTGCGTAGAACTTCTGAATCATGGCTCGATGACATTTCGGGTGTTGGACCCGGTCGAAAAAGGAAATTGATTGAGCATTTCGGTTCTCCGGAAAGGATCGCGAGTGCTTCAGTGGAGGAATTGAGGCATATTCCCGGGATTCCTGTGAGTGTGGCTGAAGCCATTGCCTCAGCTGCGCGCTCTATTCATTCTGTTGGTAAAGAAAAGAACGCCTGACAACATTCCCGAGACGAATCTTTTCAGTGATTCGAGTGTGAATGGAAGGTGCGAATAATTATCGTGATACAAAGGTTATAAGCGCTGACTATGCCGTGGGCAACTTATTGTTCCGGGCGCTTTTCACTCGTTACGGGATTTCAAGGCTTCGTTTGGTAAAACCTTTATTGTCGAGCTCAAGGCGATTCGGGATGCAAAACCGCGTCTGTGTTGTGATAAATCAACATGGCGAGTGTCCAGAAGAGATAAGAAGTCATGTTGTGGATGTAGCATGCTTTCTTGAGATGCTTTTTAATGGGATTCAGCCCGATATAATTCCGTGCATTGATCTTTCAGAGCTATCAGAAAATCGAAAAAGAGTCTTGACCAAAACAGCTGAAATACCGTTTGGAGAAACAAGAACCTACTCCTGGGTAGCTGAAGAATCCGGACTCGCGAGTGGTTACAGGGTTGTCGGTCGTTTTCTGAAGGAAAATCCCGTGCCTTTGATAATACCATGTCACCGGGTCATAAAAGCCGACGGAAAGGTCGGCGGATATTGCTTTGGCGAGTCTTTCAAAAAGAACTTGATAGAAGTTGAGAAAGAAGCAAATAATGACCAGAATGCTCGCCGCATTCTTATTGCACGTTGGTCTACCTTGTAAGAGACTAAAGCACCATAGAAAAACGCAGTGTTAAACTTATCTTGAAAAGAGATGGTGAGTTTCACATGAAGGATGTAGTAATCATAACGGGCATGTCCGGGGCAGGTAAGACGCTGGCGCTAAAGTGCATGGAGGATTTAGGCTATTACGCGATAGACAATCTTCCTGCATCTCTCTTGATAGACATGGTTAACATGAGGGAAGCCAACCCCGAGAAATTCGGGAAAATAGCGGCAGTAATGGATGTAAGAGGAGGTCGATCTTTCGATGAACTTTTCGATGTGCTTGCTGAGCTCGAAAAGAGAGGGATCGACTATTTTATTCTATTTCTTGACGCCTCGGATAATGTTCTGGTGAGAAGATTTTCGGAGACGAGAAGAATTCACCCTCTTGAGAGCGAAGGCTTACGAATCGCGGACACTATTTCTCGGGAAAGAAAAATACTTGAGCGGCTTTATGAACAAGCCCACGTCATTATAGACACTTCCTTTCTCAACGTTTACCAGTTGAGAGAAAACCTCAGGAGCATCATAGTTTCGGACAAAAAGGCAAAAGAGATCTCTGTAACCGTAGTATCTTTCGGATATAAATTCGGCCTGCCACTCGATGCCGATTTGATAATGGACTTAAGGTTTCTCCCAAACCCGTACTGGGTTGAGGAATTGAAACAATTGAGCGGCCTCGATAGGCAAGTTGTTGATTACGTGATGAATTTTTCTGAGGCGAGAGGGTTTGTTCAGCAATTCTCGGATATGCTCTTAAAGCTCTTGCCGTTGTACCGCAATGAACACAAGCCCCATCTATGCATAGGGTTCGGATGTACCGGAGGCAGGCACAGGTCTGTAGTTATCGCAGAGGAGATTCGAAAGATTCTGGAAGAAAAAGGTTTTCCTGTAAAAGTTTTTCATCGTGATATTGATAGAAAATGAGCAGTGCTTCTTTCCGTGTTAAAGAGGAGATTTCAAGGATAAATTCGCCTCGCAAGTGTTGCAGGATTTCTGAGCTTTCAGCTCTTCTTCATATGGACGGTTCATACATGTACAGAAGCTCGGGTCGTGCTCTCATAACCGAGAGCAACGAGGTCTTTACGGCAAGAAAAATCCACTATCTAATGCGGTCGCTTTTTAACCTTAGCGATACGCCGGTGGTGGTTGAACGCGAATCTCCGAAACGTCGGAAAGTCTATGTGCTCGAGTTTTCTGAGCAGGCTGGCTTCTTCCAGGCTTTAAACGAGCTCGGCATTCTCGAC
>JACVIW010000079.1 GCA_015711695.1 Candidatus Geohydrothermomicrobium daggyaiense | reverse complement strand
CCGTAAGCATTGTCTTACCGTGGTCAACGTGACCTATTGTGCCCACGTTAACGTGAGGTTTTGTCCTTTCGAACTTCTGCTTGGCCATTCGTGCCTCCTTGAATCACCCGGACTGGATTGGGACCACCGGCCAGTCTAACGATTCAGTTCCAACAATGGTAGCGGTGACAGGATTCGAACCTGTGACCCCACGGGTATGAACCGTGTGCTCTACCGCTGAGCTACACCGCCTTACGGAAATATGAATAATAAAATTGCTTTCCGCAGATCTCATTGATGGAGCCCGGTGACAGATTCGAACTGTCGACCCCATCCTTACCATGGATGTGCTCTACCAGCTGAGCTAACCGGGCTCGCCTGAATTTTTCGCCGTGGCTTTAAAACCGCCACGGCTCGTTTATAGCGTAGCAAATTTTTTGCAAGTGCTCAACGCTAAATAATAAAAGTGCTAACCACAGTTGCGCAACCCGGTTTAAAAAAGGTTTGTTTGTAAAAAATTATTATAAAAACTTTTTCCAGCCATTCAGGCAAAATCTGCCTTGATTCGCGCTCAAGCATAACCAAGTCTTAGTATCACCCGCCACCTTTTAAATCCTTGAACTATTTCAAAATGCAGTTTCGAAGGTGTTAGCCGGAGATAGACGCTAGAACCGAAGTTTGCTTATTGAATTCCTGAACTATTACGAAATACAGTCCCGGGGAGTTGCTTATGCACGCTGGTTACTTGGATAAGAAACGCATGGTCAAAACGCTTACGGACTGTGCTGCAGATTTTTGGATCAATGGATTTAAGAATGCCATTTTCCTCGGTTTTAGGCAGTTGCCTCCGGTGGCTGGAATTGCGTTTTACCTGCGATTATTCAAACAACTCGCTTGTTCTATGCTTCGCCCGGTTTTCCTCAGCCACGTATAGCAATCCTGACCATTTGTTGACCGTCGGTGCTCCTGGTCTACCCACTTCCAATCTTTTTTCAACCGCCTTCCAGCAAGAGTCCACTTCAGCTCGTAATACTCTCTGATTGGTCTTTGCCTCACCAGATGCTAGGGGTTTTTTAAAGAGTATGCCGCCAGCAAAGTAAAGCTGGTTTTCTTGCCTGCTATTTTACAGGGCTTTTTCAGGTTTCCACGGTCATGAAGTTTATCAATTGAACGTAAACGTATTTCATCATCGCTATAAATCTAATAACCTTCGTCTTAAAATGGGTTCTTCACTATTGAAGGGAACATCAAGCAGCCAGATAATAGATAAATAGATAATATCTATGCACTCCGACAAGCTTCTTGGCATATTTCCAGCACTTTTCCGTATGCATAATTAATTCTTAGCTTTATTACAGGAATTCAATTGTTCAGGAATTTACATCCGCTTTAATTTGCAATGGATTTCCCGTTCAACTGCCTGGCACCTATTTTCAAAATACTTCCGTAGCATCCACATATTAGAAAAGAGATCTTATAAGCGAAATCCCTTGCACCACGAAGATTTTCTAACGTGTTCTCAAAAGTTATTATTAGGTCAATATATGCTTGCTCATGGGAAATCCAATCATCAACATTGCATTTCAGCCACAAATTGCATGGATGGCACGTCTTACACTTTTGTTTTTACTCTCTTGCATATATTGTTTCCTGACTTTGCATCATAAAACGCTTTTGTCAAATTCTTATTGAACTTAAACCTATCGATATCGGCTGGCTTAACCAGACGCTTTAAGGCTTGCTTATCTTTAATCGTTTTCTCTTTTGAATATCAGTAAGCGTTGCGTGTGAGAGTTTTATCTGACACGAGAATTCATGCAGGGTTGCTGAAACATCTAAAAATACAAGGAAACAGACAGAATTAACGTTTTTCCCATGCCTGGCTAAAGTATTTTTTCCATGGTATTTTCGGGAATATTAATATTGCTTACACGAAATGCCTTTAGAGATAGTACTTCTGGCATCTTTTCTCTTCCGCCCGATTTCCGTGATACACAAGAACCAGCCTGTCTATCACAAGACCATCGATCTTTTTGAATATAGACGTGATGCTTTTCGCACGTTCCGGTGAGATGAAAGAAACATCACAGGATTTACCGATTTCCTCGGCGGCACAAAAAGTACCCGCCTATCACGACCTAATCTTCAATTGAGAGCCATAAAAGAGAGGCTATTGCGGGATGATCAAAAGTAATGGAAACAGCATTACTCAAGAATCATATTCTTTTAAGAAAAGGCTACCGGTGTTCTTTGGATTGGTTTCATGTTTCTTTAGCCCTAAAAATTAAGCTTATCAAGGTCAAGCTACTCACACGTTGCTTTATACTCATTGTAGTCAAAACCAGAGCAAATCTGTTGCAATGTTTCTTTCACTTTGGTGTCCAGCGTATGGCGGGGGAACCCCTTTTGGGAATTGGCGGTGATTTCCACAACAACATCAAGGGTACCGCCCTCACCCTTCAGGGGATTAATCACACCGTTGATGAGGCTGGAGATGTGCTCAGAGGGTATATTCGCCTTTATCCACACCTTACGTATTGTATCTGGAGTCACGGTGGTCTCCGATCCGGGTCTAGTTTCAGCATCTTGCCCGCCTTCAGAGTCTTGTATCCAGACAATTTCATGCTCTTTCTTACGCTTATCCGCTTCCCCGGAAGTGAGAACTATAGCGTCCTTGGGTATATCATCAACATTTTCCTTGAAAAACACGGAGCCTCCGATAGCCAAACCCAGCTCTCCCGACTTCACCGCAGTCTTCACGGATAATGCAAGCGCCTCGAAGCTCTGCAGCATGGGCATTCCAGGTGTAGTGAGAAACAAGTTATAAACCTCATTCAAAGGCTTCTCAACCTCGTTTTTTGCAAATGCCTTGTCAATTATCGCCCTGCCCGAGATAGTGTCCAGGAGCAGCTCCTGGTCACGAAGGTATTCCTTGACCCTGAATGATAAAGATGTTCCTGTTCCCAAGGGGGCCATGCCCATATCAAACCACCTCGCTCCCGATGAAGAGCTTACTGCCAGATGCCTGTAAGCATTGAAAATTCGATGGGAAACCTCCTCTTTCGCCTCTTTGTCCTTCTTTTCAAGCTCTCTGACATCAGCAGGAGACAGTGACGCCTTGAACTTCTCGTCTTCTTGCAGTAATTTAAGAGCAAGGTAGCGCTTTATGATATTAAACAGGCCATCCCACTGGCTTGAATCAAGTGCCAAAACCAGAAGCGTGTTGCGAAAAGCGCGGTAAGCCTTTCCCGACCCCGCGAAAAGCTGGAAAACGAAATCCTCGGTATTCTTACCGGGGTATTTGAACTCAGGGGATAGGATGGCAAGCTTTATTTTCTGCCCATCGGGGATGTCCTGCGGCTGGCGGGGCCATATCAGCACTTCGAACTCCCTCCCCGCCATCCTGCGAAGCTCCGCCTCCAAGGCGTCCCAGATGCCCTCGACTACCATCTCCTCGCGGTCGATGAGCACCCGGTTAAGGTTGGGTTGATTGGTGAAATAAAAGAGGTTACCCTCGGCATGGAAAAACCAGAGTTCTTCCTCAAGCCTCTTAACCGCGTCTCCCACGATAGTGGTGGGAATACCCTCTCTCACCAGAGCCACCCGCAATTGCGGAAGGGTAATGCCCCTTCTTTCCGCCCCGCTGAAAGAGTAGAGAAAAACCGAGGTGGCTATGCCCTGCGCTATGTCGTAGATGGCATACTCCGAGCCCATTTCGGCATCTATCTTCGCAGTTTTGGCTCCAGGCCCAGCAATATCTGCCGCCACCACTGATTCGTACTGGTTCCCGATATGCTTCACGAACTCCATGCGCACCCTGGCGTTGTCCAGTCTGAGCAGGGAGGAATGAATAAGTGGCGACACCGCTTTTTTCTCCCAGAGGTCCTGCACAGCGAGACCCAGCAGGCGCAACACACCCCGGGTGCGCTGGAAAGTGGGGAAGGAGCCCCAGCGCTCGTAGAGGACATCGATCAGTTCGGGATGGAAGGGATATGCCCTCTCAATTCTTTCCCTGTATGAGACTTCCCGAGTCTCTGCGGGAGCGTCGTTTCCCATTTTCCGGTAAAGATCCAGGTAAGCTGAGGCTACCTCTTTACGCTTTGACGCCTCGCCCAGGTCCTCAAAAAGGCGGGCGCGTATAACCTCATATATCTCCACCCCCTCCACGGGTGTGAACGTCGCTTCCACCCTGCCAGATATCTTCTGCAGCTGATGCAAAACTTTCTCGGCTTCCTCGTCGTAGTGCTCGAGCGCGCTGGAAGGAAGGGTGAGCACCAGCACCAGCCGGGAGGAGACAGAGACTACCTCTGTGAGCTCCTGCAGGAAAGCGAGCACCTGGCCGCGCTCCGTTCCTGCTGCCTCCTCGGCGCGGGCCGCTTTGACCGCATATTCGAGAAGTTCATCTATCAAAATAAGAGCTGGACCCGATGCTTCGAAGATACGGGAGAGCACCTCCTTTCCGGGTGCAACTCTTTTTTTGTCGTGTTCCTTTATCAGGTCATAGCAACCGAGCTGGTGGGCGATCGAGCCCCATGGGGTCTTGCCCTTCAGTGGATCGGCATGTGTTCCCACAAAGCACGACACCTTTGTGTCCGGCGGAATGCCCTCAGCCAGTATCCTCACGTTCTCAAAACGAGAGCATGCCTCCCTGTTTTTCACCGTGTGATAAAGCGCGAGCAGGGCGTGGGTCTTTCCCCCACCAAAGGGAGTCTGAAGCTGAATAACCCCGCTTCCCTTACCGCCCGCGAGCCTCCCCAGCACGCCCTCGAGAAGATTATGAAGTCCCCTGGTGAGGTAGGTCTTGCGGAAGAATAGATCGGTATCCCTGTATTCCTGCGGAGCCCTGCCAGAGATCACATCCCCCAGGTCCGCAGCGAAGACCGCCTCGTCCAGTTCGCCCTTAATGATATCGGCGTGGGGTTTTGCAACCTGCCACCAGTTTGGTAGCGCCATCTATAGAACCTCCTTTATTCAAACAAGCTTTCCTGCTCCGATGAAGCACCGCGGGCAGCCTTCACATAGCTTTCCCTCCCGTAGAGAAAACCCTGTAGCATCTGCTTTTCCTTTTCCCCGTCCTGCAGGACTTCAGCTATTGCCTGTGCCAGGCGCCAGAAATCATCGTTTTTGGCATGCCCTGTTCGAGCCAGAAGCTCGGAGATTGCTTTGCGGTCGTTCCTCGACCAGTAAAGCAGAACCTGATGGAGTAAGTCCACCATGTTTTCCGGAGCCCTCTTTAAAAAGTCCCGTCCCCGGTCACTTGCGGAAAGAACCTTTATAAACTCTTTCTCCTTCTTTATGAATCCCCGGTTCCAGTACTCGGTGAGCTCAATACCCACCGCCTGGGAGAGTTTGCGGGCGTCATCGAAGTGTACTCTGGCGGTGTTGTAGGTCCACCTCCATAGAAGGTAGAAGCGGGCTTGAACGTCTATTCCGCCCAGCTGAGGTTTTTCAAGGATGCGGGAGAGAGCGTATTCGCTTACCACCTTGCGCACGTATTCCAGAAGCTCCGATATCGTGACACGCTCGCCGGAGAGCTTCTCCACCCTTTCGTATTTCCCGAAGACCTCAACGGCGGGACCGATGGCGGAGATGAAGAAATCGGAACCGCTGATGCCCTCCTTCCAGAACTGCTCGAGTTTTTCGTGGACGCGCTTCTCTATGTCAGCTTTTATCTCGTTGAAATAGGCGGTTTTCCCTTCTTTTCGCTTGCGGCAAACCATATAGATGGATGAGGCTAAAGCGGCAGATTCTTTCGCTCGGAGCCGTGACTGCATCTCCGTTTTTACAGGCCATGATGCCGTTAAATAGAGTCCTGAGTTCAAGAGAGCGTTTATAATTGATTCCCAGGCCTCCGTTGATTTATGGGCGAAGACTATGCAAGCGATGCCATCGTCTTTCAACACGCGGTAAATCTCTTTGAAGCTTTCAGTGAGCATCTCCTCGAAACGTTTTTTCCCCGCTTCATAACCCCCTTCTTGGTGGGAATAGGCGACTATCTCGTTTGATTTAGGGGTTAACGGTGTTGCGAACAATTCAGGATAAAGATCGCCAATGCTTCTCTTTAGCCACACGTAGAAAAAGTCCGAGAGGTAGGAATAGGGTACATTGTCATAGTAGGGGGGGTCGGTGAATACTGCGTTGAAATAATTGTCCTTAAACGGTAGAGATTGAGCAGAAGCTTGTTCGATAGTAGCTGGAGTCGCATTCACTTTGCTTAAATGATCTATGACCTTAAGATAATAATCCATACCTTGCTCATATCCACCAGTGGAAAAACTGAAGGGATTATTTTCTATATAATCCCAAACCATAGACAGTGCTTGTCTGGAGTAAAGGTTTATTATTGCTTCAGAACCAACTTTCCAACGGGTAAGGGAGTTTGTGCCCGCAACTGTCATATCTGCAGCCAACGCTAGATATGTCTTTAATGAACGGCTGCGTTCCTGAACACCCTTTTCTGACTGCACTCCGTCGTCCATACGGCGAAAGTTACTAATGAGCGTTAACAATGTGAGTTTCTGGCGGGGGTTGAAAATGTCTCCCCATCTGGTCATACCATACCTCTGCACGCAGAATCCCCGGGGTCCTTTTGGTGGCATCAGTTCATCCGGTAAAGGGTCAATTCCCCATTCTTCCATGAGTTTTTTTCGCTTAACCTCCAGGGCTTTTTCTGCCGCGCGGAAAGGCTTCATATCCCTTTCGGTCGCCACCCTGTATATCTTGCCGGGACGGTCTGGGTGTTTAAGAACCACCGCCACCATGCGCTCACCCATTCTCCCCTGCCGGGCTTCCCTGCGTAATGTTTTGGCTTCTATACCGCTTCCGCAGGCCGGGCAGATCACGTTGGCGCGAGAGATGGTGCCCTTTGATGGATCGAAGTCGATTTCTTCATCACGCACCACCTCGAACTCTATAAAAGGTGGATTTTTCTTGCGGTTCACCAGGACGCGCAATGCAACCTTCTTGTTGCTCTTCCTTGCAAGCCAAGTTTGTCGCATGAGAGGGATCTCAGCTCCACAGCCAGGGTTCTGGCACCTTACCGTACGAGCCCAGATATAGCCAACAGGAACGCTTCCGTCAGGGTCGGGTGGATAGAACCCCGCAAGCTCATTTCTGGTTTCCTCCAGCACCCACTTTCCCCATTTCCTCACGTCTTCGAGCAGGGGATTTACTTCTATCTCCCCCTCCAGATTGTCTGCTTTGATTTTTACCGGTCTGCAGTATTTTTGAGGGTATTCCAGGGTCGCCTTCTCGATTAACACAGCAACAGGGTTGAGGTCGGATGCATAGGTCTCACATCCCAGGCGCAGAGCCTCAAGGGGAATAGCTCCTCCCCCGGCAAAGGGATCGAGTACCCTCGGGGGAACCCCACCGTTCGCCTCCAGTATGTCCTTCCTCGCTTTTTCGATAAGCACCTTATTGTTGGAGTTCTCCCACTTGCAGAGCTCTGCTATGAACTTCTTGCGCTCCTCGCGCTTCTTTTCATCCCCGGGCTCGGGAGTAAGCGCAGCGTATATACTCGCCCTGGAGGCAGCCAGAGGCCGCCTTGCCCACCAGATATGAAGCGTTGAGATGTGCCCGTGGCGGATATTTTTTTCCCGGACCGATTCCTCGCTGACCGCTTTGACCGGAAAATCTACTTCAATAAAGGATTTTCTCATTGAGCCACCTCGGCTTTTTCTTTCCATTCCTTGATGATATACCGTACTATTTCAACCCTTTCTTCGGGGGAAAGCTTGGCTGCTGGATTCTGAATGATAAAAAGTTCAGGGGAGGAGGCGGCATTCTGAACGATATAAAGCCAATATTCATTCTCTAACCGACGGGCCATAAACCATTCATTAGGCGTTAGTTCAATAAAACCGGTTGTAGCCCGCGCCTTTACCTCAATGTATCTAAAATTATCTTCCTGGTCTTTGGACCTAATGTCATATCCAAGATTGGCATTATGGACGTCTTCAGGCACCCGCCCACATTTTTTCTCATATTCAATCGCCACCTTCATGCCGATTTGCTCGATCTCCTCGGAGGTTATCAATTCGTCTTCTTCGGAGGCAGCTTTATCTGGAGGCTTTTGGGGTATTACTCTGATGGCGCTTATTATTTTCGGTGACGTCGGATAAAGATGAACATCGGCTTCGATTTCTTTAAGCAAATTTTGCTTTTTCCGCTCCAAATCCTCTTTTTTTCGAATTTCATTTTGAATAACGACATCGGGAATAGTCTCGCCCTTCATTTTTCTCGTTTCATAGTCAGAAAGCTTTGCCTCTGAGTCAAGAATCATCGATTCTAAAGAACGAATACCGTATTTCTGTTTTATGGCTGCGTTTCGGGTGCGGATATTCAATAGCTCTTCTTTATATTTCTCAAGCCCCTGGCTTATGACGAATGACCTCACTGCATCGGCATCCAATGGCAATGAAGAGCAAGAGACCAAATCGGAAGCAGGTTTTAAATCCCAGAGAACTGAGGGATGAATAAAATTAAGGGAGTTATCCTTATCTTGGAAGACGGCAAAAAGCCTTTTTCCGGCAACATTGTTATTTCCGTCAAGTATCTCTGCTTCAAGAAACCAGATAATGCCATCTCGGAGACCATCGGGGTCGATGAACAGGGCTCCTTCTTGAGCTTCAGTTGAATACCGATTCAAGATTTCCTTAACCACTGCTTCCAGAAGCGGGTGGCCCATGGCCACGAATTCGGCCTGGCCATTGAAGGCGATATCCTTATCAAATGAAACTTTGGCATATTCTTTTTGAACTTCGCCATATTTGTTCTTGAATTCATTTGGTTGATTTCTTATATCGAATGGGATCGAAGATATCCGCCAAAAATAACATCGCGTGTTTTTAGAGGACGAATCCATCCTTTTTTCCATCTTGATATCCAGCAATTTGGCGCTTCGTTTGAAAAACTCTTCTATATATTCCGGAACAAGCTTGTTTTCTTTGGCAGCCCGCTGCTCTCCAAGTATCTTTTGAAGGTCGATATGGCGAGTGGCAAGGCCTTCGAGTCTGGCTTCCTTGACCTTTTTTATCGCCTCCTCATCCGGAATTCTCTCAAAGTCCTTTAAAATATCCTCCATCGTGCGTCTATTCGCAATAGCATCGAGAATCAAGTCCTTAAGGCTCTTACCTACCAATATATCGCCAATGACGTCAAAGACTCGGTCTGATCCGAGGTGCTCCCGGAT
>JACVIW010000078.1 GCA_015711695.1 Candidatus Geohydrothermomicrobium daggyaiense | reverse complement strand
CCGTCCTTTATGAAATCCTCCCCCCTGGTGGACTCTGACCTTCTGGATCATTTGATGTATGGCGCGGAATTTGGGCTTTGAGAATTTACGCCCAGGGGAATCTGGATTTCACCGTGAAAACATGGCAGGAATAACTCTGGATCACATGCAGAATAAAGAGGAAGAAACCAGAGAAAGAATAGGGGATCGACTCAGCTCGATTCTTAGAGGAATTGACCGGGATCGGGCTTTTGTCATTGCTGTATTTTTGCTGATCTTTGCTTATGCGTGCTTTTTTTCAATCGTTTCAATAATGCGCTATTCGAACTACAGGGCTTCAGGTGTTGATGTGGCGATATTTAATCAGGCGTTATGGAAAATGTCGCGCATCAAAGTTCCATGGAGCACAATCAGGGGAGTAAATCTATTCGGCGACCATTTTGCGCCTTTTCTGGTTTTACTGGTTCCTTTTTACAGAATATTTGGGGGCGTAAAATTCCTTTTCGTTTTTCAGACTCTTGTCATTGCCCTCGGCGCATTACCTCTGTATCTGCTTTCTTATGAAATGTCAAAAAGCAGAATTATTTCTTTCTGCGTTGCGCTTTCGTATCTTTCATATCCACCGCTTCAGCACATGAATCTATTTGATTTTCATCCAGAAGCCTGCGCGGTAACTTTTCTCATTTTTGCATTCTATGCCGCTTTCAAAAAGCGCTTTGGTTGGTTCTACTGCGCGTGTTTTCTAGCGGTGATATGCAAAGAAGATATGGCGCTCACAGTCTTCTTTCTCGGAATACTAATTTTCATTCTTTACGATAAAAGAGCGGGCAAAATCGTGTCATTCTCCTCGTTATGCTATTTTCTTGCTGCAGTTCTCGTGGTGATTCCAGCGTTTGGGCGTGAGGGTTTTCAATACACCGGGAGGTTGAGTGCTTTTGGGCGCTCTCCCCTTGAGGCTGCGAAAAACATGATATTACGTCCCCTTTATACGCTTGATTACATTATCACAAGGCAAAACCTTAAGTATATTCTTGATATACTTGTTCCTGTCGCGTTTGTTCCTTTGCTCGCGCCTCTGTATCTTCTTCCAGCTTTGCCCGCTTTTTTGATTAACATAATCAGCGACTTCCCGGAGCAACGTACCATTCTTTATCAATACACCGCGGGCATAACACCTTTCATTTTTATCGGGCTTGCCGCTTCCGCGTCCAGGATTCTTGATATGTTTGCTGGTGCGCGCAGAAGAAGGGCTCTTACCGTTACATTCGCCTGCTTCTTACTGCTATTCGCTTTCGCTGGGTCTGTTTACTTTGGTCCGGGACCCCTGGGTCTGGACTGGTCTTTTTCTAAGTATCGGTCGGACAAACAGGTAGAAATTATTAGAAAGGCAGCGAGGATGATTCCTGAGGACGCTTCGGTTTCGGCCCAGATATACCTGCTTCCCCACCTATCCGGTCGCGATCACATTTACATGTTCCCCAACCCGTTTATAGATTTTGTGGACAGGGAGTACCTTCTTTCTTTACCCCGAGAACAGCGGAGATTCATGTTTCCGTTGATATACAGAAGGATTGAGCCGGGGGCAAGAAAGTCAGATTACCATGTTCCTGATGTCGAATACGTGGTTGTTGCCAGGGGGGTTGATCCATGGCCTCTGACAAAGATCGAATATGAAAGAGTCATCGAGCGCCTCGAGAAAAATCCTGGTTTTAAGCCAATCTTTTCAAAAAGCGGTGTTCTTGTGTTCAAAAAACAAAAATCTTAACCGTGCAACAGCATCAAGGTGTTTCGTCTTTTTGTATGCGAGTGATGAAGGATGAAATCTAATCTTAACTGGAACAGAAGAGACTGGCTTATGATTTTGATTATCGCTGTTGTGTGCGTCCTTGCATGGTTTCCGGTACTTTTTTTCAAAGATCGCTCGTTTGGCGTTGAGCTCGACTTTATAAGGCAGTTTTATCCAGCTCGCTACTTTGCGGTGGACAGCGTTTCCAAAGGGATATTTCCGCTCTGGAACCCGTATGTGTTTTGTGGATATCCCTTTTTCGCCTCATATCAAACCGCTTTGCTATACCCGTTCAATACCTTGATGATATGGCTTTACGCAATTTCCGGGTCCACTTTCTCGATTAAAGCCCAGTGCGGATTTGTTGTCTTTCATTTTTTCCTCGCCGGTGTATTCATGTACGTTCTCGCGCGCGAGTTCAACTTGAATCGATACGCCTGTGCGATATCCGCGTTTACTTTCATGTTCTGTGGCTACATGACTGCGCACGCCGGTCACCTTAATCAGCACAGCGCGGCTGCGTGGATACCCTTCGTTTTTCTTCTTTTCTACCGCGCGGCAAAAAGAAAGAGCGTAACATACGCGCTTTTATCGGGGGTGGCGCTGGGGATAGCCCTTCTTGCAGGACATTTTCAACCGATATTTTATCTATGTTTCATGCTATTGATATACGCTTTTTATTTGGGTATCGCGTCTTTGCGGAAAGGTGAAAGGACAACCTATGCTTTCTTCGGTCTTCTTGCATTACTGATAATGATCGCTGCGGCAGTGCTGCTTACCTCAGCTCAGCTGTTACCCACGTACGAAATGATAGGAATATCCAGCAGACATAATTTGCCATTCGAAATAGCCTCAACCTATAGTCTCCCTAGAAAGCAAATAATAACCCTTCTTTTCCCTCATTTTTATGGATCTTCCCCTGAAAACTACACGGGCGGATGGGCTCCCGCGATGTGGGAACTTTATGGTTATTCGGGTGTTCTGGCTTTGATTCTTGGAGTCGTGGCTTTTCTCCGAAGAGAAAAAGAAGCTGTCGGTTATTTCTGGATTATGCTTGTTCTGTCAGTTTTGCTCGCTCTCGGGCCTGGAGGTTATGTCTTCACTCTTCTCTTCAAAGCCGGGCTTCTTTTCGATCGGTTCCGCGATCCAGCACGAATTCTTGTCCTGTTTGGGTTTTGTTCAGCAGTTCTCGCGGGTTTCGGCGCGGACCACGTGATTGAAAATTTCATGCCCCGCAGTGCGAAAGGAGAAACAGGATCCCTAAAATCAACAGTGCTTTCCGCAACTGCATTCATACTGATTGTTGTGGTTGTTGTTTCTGGCGCGCTTATTGCCAGAGGGGCAAAGCACGCGAAAAACACGGAAAAGGCTATAAGGGGAATGCTCCTTCCATGTTTCATCGCGGTCGTTTTTAGCGGGCTTATTTTGATTTTCACGAGAGTGCCTCAGCGGGGTTGGTTGATGGGTGCAGGGCTTTTGATTCTGGTTCTCTTTGATCTTGCTGTCCATAATACAACCTGGCCTGTTGTTAGGATCAATCCACATGACCTCTACGCTGATCGCGAAGCTTCTGAATACCTCGCCCGCAAGAAAGGCGTCTTCAGGGTTGAGACCGATGCGCATACAATGTATGAGGCTCTCGACAACGGACCCATTTACCGGCTCGACAAAACAACCGGGGATGATTCGCTCGTTCTACTTCGTTTTCATCAATACAGGGAAATGCTGGTACCATCTGTCTCACCTGGTGTTCAACCAGGACTGTTTTACGAGGGGTCGATCAGATCGCCTTTGCTTGATCTGATGAACGCTGCTTATCTCGTATCACGGGAGAAGATTCCTGACGTCCTTGCCAAAAATAAATTCGCTCTGGAAAAAAGTATAGGAGGTGTGCAAGTTTATCGTAACCATGACGTCCTGCCTCGGGCTTTCATAGCCTGCGGCGAGTTCGTTTCAGACGGGAATGAATCGCTTAAAAAAGTCAGCAAGAGTAACCGCCAAACTCTTGAAAGCCATGCTTTTCTCGAACTGGAGGGAGATAATTATCGGGATGGAGATATAATAAGGTCTGTTTCGGGCACCGTTAAATTAACAAGAAAAGAGCCCGGCAGGCTTGTTATTGATATACAGCCTGAGTCTCGCGGAGTGCTTGTTCTCGCGGAAGCCTGGTATCCTGGCTGGGAGGCTTTCGTCGATGGTGCGAAAGCGAAGATATATAAAGCGGATTACCTGTTTATGGGAGTGATATTGGACAGGAAAGCGCGAAGAGTTGAATTTGTTTTTAGACCAAGGACTTTACGTACCGGTATTTACGTTTCTTGCACAGCCGTCGCGTTACTTTTTGCGTATTTTGCCATGTATTTCGCTTTTCGTAACAAAAGCGAATGTTGGGCGTGCCAGGTTTCTGTTTCAAAACAGCATTTAAATCAGGTTGAAGGAGATTAGGTTGACTGGTTCTGTAGACACGCTTCCGTCCCGGCATTTATCAGTTTTGCTTACCTTTTGCCAGAAGTTTTTCGTCACAACATGAGTCAGGAGGGCAGGTAGGGAGAATATCTTGAAGCTATCGATCATTATGCCCGTTTACAATGAAGAAGATACTATTGTTGAGGCTATCCAACGAGTTCTGAACGCCCCACTTTCAAATATCGACCGCGAACTCGTTATAGTTGATGACGCCTCAACTGACGGTACTCTCAACAAAATTAACTCTTACGCTGATGATAAAAGAATTATTCTGATAAGACATGATGCGAACATGGGAAAAGGGGCGGCCATTCGCTCGGCGCTCGAGTTTGTTACCGGTGATTTCGTGGTAATTCAGGACGCTGATCTTGAATATGATCCGAATCAGTACATGTCTCTGCTCGATCCGATTCTTAAAAACGAAGCGGATGTTGTTTACGGCAGCAGGTTTCTGGGAACGATTGAGAACATGAGGTTTTTAAACTTTATCGCGAACAAGATACTTTCGTGGTTTGCGACCATTCTTTTTGGCAAGAGGGTTACTGATGAGGCTACTTGTTATAAGGTTTTCAGGACAGAAGTATTGAAGACTTACGACCTTAAGTGCAGGGGTTTCGAGTTCTGCCCGGAGGTGACGGCGAAGACGCTCAAGAGGGGATGGAGGCTTGTCGAAGTCCCCATAACTTATAAAGGAAGGTCAGTTGATGCTGGCAAGAAAATAAAGGCAAGGGACGGGCTGATGGCGCTGTGGACGCTCGTCAGATTCCGATTTCGGGATTAAGATTGTTTTTAAGTGACTGGACGGTATAAGGCACAAGAGATGATTGAAAGATTCAAAGACCTCATAAAACACAGGGAGCTACTCTGGAATATGACTTTTAAAGAGCTCAGGGTGAAATACAAACGCTCCGTGCTCGGGTTCGTCTGGTCTTTCATGAACCCCATAGTAATGCTTGCCGTTTTCAGTATAGTGTTTGCCATACTTGTCTCAAGAGGAAGCTTGAGCTGGTTTTCTGTGTATCTAATGTCTGGGCTCCTGCCATGGCTCTTTTTCGTTAACTCCACCACCCAGGCGGTGGTTTCCATAGTGGGAAATCCCGGGCTTGTTAAAAAAGTCTATTTTCCGCGAGAAGTTTTGCCCATGGCTGCCGTTTTCGCGAATATGATTCATTTCTTCTTACAAATGCTCGTTTTCTTTGCTTTTCTCCTAATAATAAGGTGGCATTTTTCTCCATATCTCGTTTTTTTCCCTGTGGTTTTATTGCTGGAGACGCTTTTCATTTTGGGTATTGCCCTTTTCGTGTCAGCGGCTAATGTATATCTGCGAGACGTCCAGCATTTCGTTGACGTTGCATTGATGGCGTGGTTCTGGATAACGCCGGTTGTGTATCCTATAAATTTGGTTATCGGCAGGTTTCGCTCATTTTTACCGTTGTATCTGGCAAATCCGATGGCAAACGTTGTCCTTGCCTGGCAGTTTATAATCTATAACCCGCATAAATACGGTCCCGAAGCTGCGTACGTCTCGTTCTGGGGGCTTCTGGGGACATCTCTTGTCGCTGTCGCAGTGTTCTTACTTGGATATTATTTCTTCCACAGGACAGAAAGGGGATTTGCGGAGCAGATCTGAGAGTTCTGGCTGTTTCATGCCCGGGATTTTTTGAAATACAAACGCGAAATGGTGGAGAAAAAAAGAGTGGTTGAGCGAAGCTTCAAAGCAAACTGACATGATTTCGGAGGTTGTCCGAAATGCCTTATGCTGTGGAAATAAAAAACGTTTCAAAGATGTATAAGCTTTACCACGAAAACGTGAAGAGCCTAAAGGAGAAGATACTTTTCTTCGGGCGCAGAGGATTCGAGGAGTTCTGGGCTTTAGAAGACGTCAATATCGATGTTGAGCAGGGCGAGACTCTCGGGATTATAGGAGCGAACGGTTCTGGAAAAACTACACTTCTGAAATGTGTAACAAAAATTCTTTATCCAACCCGTGGCAAGATCATCACAAGGGGTAGCATTGCCGCTCTCCTCGAACTGGGAGCCGGTTTCCAGCCTGATCTTACCGGGAGGGAGAACGTATATTTGAACGCCTCGATCCTTGGATTTTCGAAGAAGGAAGTGGACAGAAAGTTCGATGAAATCGTTTCATTCGCAGAACTTGAGCGATTTATCGACAATCATGTGCGCAACTATTCCAGTGGAATGTACATAAGGCTCGGTTTTGCGGTAGCGATTAACGTGGACCCGGACATTTTAATAATTGATGAGGTTCTCGCTGTAGGTGATGAGGCGTTTCAGAGAAAATGCATCGAAAGGATTGAGCAAATCCAGCGGCAAGGCAAAACAATAATATTTGTGACGCATAACGTGGATCTGACCCGTGAAATATGCGACAGGGTAATCATGTTGGATAACGGGAAAGTTGTGCGCGAAGGGGCCCCACGTGACGTCGTCAATTTTTACCACAAAGCGATGGAATCAGTGTCTTCTTCTGGTGAACGGGGAAATCGTCAGGTAGTGATAAAGTCGGTTGATCTGCTGAACGAGAAAGGCGAACCATCAAGAGAATTCCAGACCGGGCAGTCAATGAGGGTGAGGGTATCGTATGAAGCGGAGGTTCCCGTTGCCGATCCAGTATTCGGTTTCAGTATTGAGGATTACAGGGGCTTTACTGCATATGGCACCAACACGAGATTAAAGGGTTTAAAACTGGGGACCATAGAAGGTCCTGGCGCGATTGAGTTCAGGCTTTCGTCGCTCCCGATGCTTGAGGGGAAGTATTTCGTGAGCGCCGCGATTCACTCGCGTGACGAAAGCGTGATTTATCACTGGCTTGACAAACATGTTTCTTTTGACATGCACAGCGGCGTAGACGATATCGGGCTTCTATATATTCCCTGTGAAATTGCTGTTCTCGATGGTTCTAACTGAACGCATGGAGGTCTTATGAAGACTGTTGACGCAAGCGTGTGGGAAGTATTCGAGGATGTCCGAAAGGCGCTTGAGGAGCGTGAGTTAGGCAGGTCCCAGAAGTATAAAAACACCGTACGTTTTGCGGGCGACGTGACATATATTCTTCCGGGAGCATGGCAGAGCCTTTCTGAAGCTTTGCTTTCCGTTGAATACAGCGTTGTTCCGTTATCCGGCGAGCAGCCTCTTGAGATGCAGAGCAGGCCGGAAGGAATAATTAATCTGGTCAAATTTTTCCTGAAGAAGCTCATAAAGAAAGCGACATACTGGTATGTGAATCCTATTCTCGCGCAGGTTCACCGTCTTCATCACTCTACCAGCCGGGCTCTTTGGGAGATTTCCGATTTACTAAGGGTCATAAATGACCGTCTTGATAATATTGAGAGGGAAGATTTTTCCAAAAGGCTGGAAGCGTTCGAGGGGAAAAGATTTGACGAGAGGCTGTCAAGACTTGAAAGGGAATGGAGATCTCTCAGCGGGGCCCTGCAGACTGGACAGAGCCGTAAGCGCCCTGAAAAAGAGATTACAGAGTCCAGCCGACGTATACCACTACATGAAAGAACAGCCCTACTGAAGAATTCCAGGATGGGGGTGTCTGATTTCCCGGATTTCTTTTTTGACTATTACTGGTTTGAAAGCATTCACAGGGGTGACCGTGATTTTATAAAAAAGAGACAACAACAATATCTCAAATATTTTGAAGGATGCTCCTCGGTCCTTGACCTGGGCTGCGGGCGCGGCGAGTTTCTTGAACTCCTTAAAGAAAGAGGTATTGGTGGTTACGGCGTGGATATTGAGCCTGACGCTATCAGCTATTGTGTTGATTCCGGTCTGAAAGCTGTTGAAGCGGAAGCAATCGAGCACCTTTCCTCCCTTGAGGATGAGTCTCTTGACGGTGTTTTCATTTCCCAGGTTATTGAGCATGTCACTCCTCGGGAAATAATAAAGCTAATAGGATTGGTGTACAGAAAGATCAAGCCTGGTTTTTACGTGGTTGTGGAAACTCCGAATCCCCAGTGTCTGTTAATTTTTGCGAGTTTCTTCTATGCGGACATTTCACACGTGCAACCCGTTCATCCCGAGACAATGAAATTCTTGCTCTTATCGGCGGGTTTCAGCAACGTTGAGGTTTTCTTCACTAACCCGGTGCCGAAGGATCAACGCCTAAAGATGATTGGAACGGGCGCGGAATCTGTAGGCGATGAGATGATTGATGAATTGAATCAGAATTTCGAAAAACTGAACACCATTCTTTTCGGATATATGGATTATGCCGTTGTCGCAAAGAAATAGAAATCGCTTGGTAGAGTGTATTACAAACCCCTTTTTGGTGTCTTATAGCGCTACTTCTAGTGGTGATGAAGGATGTCTGAAAATGTGAATTTGATCATATACGATTTCGAGTGCGATGAGAGCGAGTTCCAGCTCCTCAGGCAGATGTCAGCTTTCTTGCAAAATCCCGGCTGGAAACTGGTTGTCGTCATAGCAGAGGATAAAAAACAGGCGGCGGGAGAACTTAATGGGCTTGGTTACATGCCTGTTTTTGTCAGTCCAAAAGATCCTCTTTCGAAACGGAAGAACTCTGCAATCAGCAAGTGCGAGGGCGATGTTGTATTTCTATCCTCAGGTGTTACCTTTGACAAAGGCGAAGATCTCAGAACGCTCATTAGCGAAGCTCGCAACCTTGAGCGCGCGTGCGTTGCGGGATGCAAAATTGTGGATAATAATGGGACAATTCTTAATGCCGGAACTCACGTTATAAGGCCTGAGTGCAAATTGCTCCCTTTGGGCGGTGGAATAGAAGATGTCGGGCAGTATCCTTTCACACGGAGGGTACACGCGGTTGATCCGCGCTGTATGTATATTTCCGCGGAAGTGCTGCAAAGTGTTGGGGCATTTAAAGAAGATTTGTCTGGCGAGTACAGCGATGTTGATTTCTGTTTACGGGCGCTTGAAAAAGGATTCCCGGTACTCTGCGTTGGTAGAATTCGTGTAATTTCGACAATGACCGAAACTGAGTCCAGCGGT
>JACVIW010000077.1 GCA_015711695.1 Candidatus Geohydrothermomicrobium daggyaiense | reverse complement strand
CCCTTCAGGCAAATCAAGAGAAAAACGGAATAGATGACCCGTGGCGGGTCATTCATCAGCGAGAAACGTTATATTTCTTCGCGGTAATCTTTTCGTGAAATAAGATCGGGCCTCTTCATACGGGTTACTTCTATCGCTTTTTTGCGCCTCCATTCGGCGATTTCCGCATGGTTTCCCGAGAGCAGAACATCGGGAACCTTCCATCCTCTGAATGACGCCGGCCTGGTATACTGGGGATATTCGAGCAAACCGGAGGTGAAGGATTCCTCCTTAAGAGATTCAACGTTCCCCACAACTCCTGGGATCAACCTAACCACCGCGTCAATTACCGCCGCTGCAGCAATTTCACCACCTGAAAGTATAAAGTCTCCGATGGAAACTTCTTTTGTGGCGATATACTCTCTTACTCGCTCATCAACACCCTCATATCTGCCACATATGAAAACAATCTCAGAAAACGACACAAAGCTAATCGCCATTTCTTGAGTGAATCTCTCACCCTGAGGAGAGAGCAATATCACCGGCATAAGTTTCCCGATATCTGTCGCGTCTTTACAGAATACCTTCTCAAGAGCATGCGCAACCACATCCACACGTAGAATCATTCCTGGTCCACCGCCGTATGGATAATCATCTATTTTTCCGTGTGGCTCTGGGCTAAGCGCATGAAGATCATGAAGAAAAACCCTGAGAACGCCTGTATCCACCGCTTTTCTTATCACGCCAGTTTCAAATACGGACTTTATCGTCTCGGGAATAGCGCAGAAAACGTGAAACTTGAGTTTTCGGGGTTCCCTGGAAAAAGCCGGCTCAGCCATTTTATCTTCTCACCGCAATTTTCTTTTCGGTAGGAGTCCATCTAATAGCCTAATCATAATTGCGCCGGTTTCCCGGTTTACATCAATCACAAAAGCCCTTACGAATGGGACCATGAACTCCTGCCCCTCATCATCTATTACCACAAGATGGTCCTGATGAGCCCCCAGGAAAACGTCTGCAACCTCTCCGAGCCTTTCACCATTTTCGCTGACTACGCTCATACCGACAAGTTCATGTACCCAGTATTCGCCACTTCTCAAAGTATCAGCATCACCAAGAGGAATCACAAGATCGCATTCCCTGATATCTTCCGCATCTTCCCTCGATTGAATCTCTGCAAATTTCACGAGGAGCCTCCCCTTGAAAGGCATAGAAGAAATGACTGTGAGGGTTTTCTTATAAACGCCTTTAAAATCAAGCAATATCCGCGAGTCTTTCTCGAAGCGAAATGGACAATCGGTCATGGGTTCAACGATGACGGCCCCACGAACACCGTGGGGCCTGATTATTCTTCCCACAACGAGAAATGATGGGCTAACAGAATGACCGGAGTCCCTGGTCATCAGTCAAGGATCTCGACAATTGCATTCTTGCCCTGTTTTGTGGCCGCGGCTTTGATGAGCGTTCGCAGCGCTTGAGCTATGCGTCCCTGCTTACCGATAACCTTACCTATGTCCACGGGGTTTACCTTTAGTTGAAGTATTACCGATCTTTCACCCTCGATCATCTCAACGTGGACGTCGTTTGGGTTGTCAACAAGAGACTTTGCAAGGTATTCAAGAAGATCTTTCATTTTTGCGCCTCCACAATCTTACTTCGCTTCCCTGACCTGGTTTTCTCAAACTGTTCCCATATTCCGCTGATTTTCAAAAGATTCAGCACTTGTTTTGTAGGCTGCGCCCCCTGATTCAACCAGTGAAGCGCTCTGTCAGCGTCGATTTTTATGGTGGATGGTTCAGTTAGCGGATCGTAAAACCCGAGTGACTCGATGTATTTTCCATCCCTGGGCATCCGCGCATCAGCAACTACCACCCGGTATGAAGGCTGCTTTTTTTTGCCCATTCGCCTCAGCCTGATTCTTACCAATCACTCCCCTCCTTTCCTGAAATATTCTCTAACAGGATAAGTAATTATACAATCAAAATGGGAACAAGCGCTTAAAAGTGCCTAAAGATCCTCTCCCCGACAAAACCTTGAGCATCTTCTGCATCTGGGCAAACTGCTTTACGAGCTGATTAACCTCTTGTGTAGTCGTTCCGCTCCCCTTCGCTATTCGACGCCTTCTACTCGCATTCAAAATGGACGGGTTTCTCCGCTCCTCTACAGTCATCGACTGAATTATCGCCTCGATCCTTTTCATTCTCTTGTCATCTAAGTCTATTCCTCCCAACCGGGAAATGTTTCCCATCCCCGGAATCATCTCTATAACCCTGGCAAGGCCGCCCATTTTTTTTAGTTGCTGCATCTGCTCCAGAAAATCATCGAAGTCGAATTTCTGTTTTCTGATTTTCTCCTCAAGTTTCCGGGCGCGTTCCTCCGTCATGGTTTTCTGAGCCTTTTCGACCAGCGTAACTACGTCGCCCATACCCAGTATCCTTGACGCTACCCGATCAGGGTGAAAAACCTCCATGTCCTCCAACTTTTCGCCGATGGAAACAAGTTTGATCGGACGCCCGGTCACCGTCTTCATCGAGAGAGCAGCGCCACCCCTCGCGTCACCGTCCATTTTAGTAAGTATTATGCCGTCAAACTCTATCCTTTCAAGAAACGTAAGCGCAACATTCACAGCCTCCTGGCCCGTCATAGCATCCACGACAAGCAGCGTTTCTGAAGGGTTGAGATTCCTTTTTATCTCCAGAAGTTCCTGCATCATTTCATCGTCTATATGGAGCCTCCCCGCGGTATCGAGAATGACAACGTCATGACCGTTTCGGACCGCCCACTCAACCGAAAGCGAACAGATATCGACAGCGCTCTTGTGTTTAAAGTGGATGACAGGCACACCAATTTTTTCGCCGAGTATCTGGAGTTGTTCAACCGCTGCAGGTCTGTAAATATCCGCCGCCACCAGGCAAGGATTTCTACCCTGATGGCGGAGCATAACCGCAAGCTTCGCTGCGGCAGTGGTTTTTCCGCTACCTTGAAGCCCCACAAGCATTATCACTGATGGAGGGTGTGGAGAAAAATTCAGCGATCGCGAAGAGCCACCAAGGATTTCCGTCATTTCATCATAAATTATTTTCACGACCTGCTGGGCAGGGGTGACGCTTTTTATTACTTCCTCCCCCACAGCCCTCTTCTTCACGTGGTCAACAAACATTTTCACTACTCTATAGTTGACATCAGCTTCAAGGAGCACGAGCTTTAGTTCTTTCAACGCAGCTTCCACGTCTTTCTCCGAAAGCTTTCCCCTGCCTTTGAGTTTAGAAAAAACATTTTGAATTCGGTCGTTAAGACTCTCGAACATCGCTTCTCAAACCCCTGTTGAAACTGACAACCATTCCCATAAAGTGTTACTACCTGCAGGATACCAGAATAAAAAGTTCCTGCAATAAAAGAGCTAGACATAGGCCATAACCCGGACCTATTTTTAGCCTATCTTAAACTCATGACAAACGCAGGCAAACAAGCCCATTATGATCGTGAAGACTACCGCAACACCAGAAAACGGCTTATTTCGCATCATGAAAACATATTTTCCATAAAAAGTTAAAATTTATTTTGCATTACGAGAATTTTCCTATCCTCGAATCTACTGATAAAACCTGATGGGAGGAGAATAATGAATATGATGAATAAAGATATGTTTGACGAACTTAGGAGAGAGTTTTACGCACTCAGGGCACGCGAAGCGGTAAAGGCATTGAAGCAGAATGAATTTGACGCAAGATTTTTTCTCACTCCTCAAGACGCGGTGAAAGAAGTGCTCTCCATAATACCACCGGGATCACGAGTGGGCGCAGGTGGATCTGTGACCCTTCAGGAGACAGGAATTCTTGAAGCGCTTGCCATGCGGGGTGATGATGTGGTCTATCACCGGCCAGAAATGAGCCCCGAAGAAAGTTTTAATGTCAGGAAATCTGCGATTTCCTGCCCGTATTTTCTCTCATCGGCGAACGCTTTGACAATGCGGGGTGAAATAGTAAACACTGACGGGATCGGTAACAGAGTTTGCGGAACGATTTTTGGACCGCAAACCGCGTTCATACTGGCCGGGGTAAATAAGATCGTGGCTGACCTGAACGAGGCGTTATCCAGAGTTAGAAACTTCGCGGCTCCCGCAAACGCAAAAAGACTGGGCATCGATGTGCCCTGTGTGGATAAAGGCATTTGCGTCAACTGCAAGAGTCAATCCAACATATGCCGCGTTACCGTGATAATGTCGAGAAGACCAATTCTCACCGATGTGAAAGTGTTCATAATTGGAGAAGTGCTTGGTCTTTAGAAATCCACAGCTCATTGTCAGGGTCAGGCCCTGTCATTTCTCAAGCATTTCCCCGAAAACACGGTAGAAGAACCTCGCTGCCCAAAGAGCCATGGATACTGGAATTTTCCTATCCGGAACGCGCGGCTTAGCTGAAATCATCTTAGTCATCCACAGCCCCGGATCCTCGCGTGTTATGACACCCTCGAGGTTATAGACGCTTATATCTCTCACCCCGGCGGATAGCGCAGCGCCAATGCTATCGAGAAGCTCTTCAACATCACCGAACGTCTTCTCGTTCCCTAAAATCCCCGTGCCGGTCACGCCCACGGAAATACCCACTCTGTCACCGTACCTGGAACGCAGTTTAAGTGAAGACTCAAACGCGATTCTGTTGGCAATCCCCTGCGAGATAATCCCTCCCGTGGAACCTTCAAACATTGACGAGTACCACATGGGGCTCAATATGTCCCAATCAATACCCCTGACAGGCGTTTCCATGGCATTCTGAAGAAGATTGCCCTCGCCCTCAAGTTCAAGAATAACCCATGGGAGCACAGCGGCAATAGTCTTTATCTCCTTAGAGTGAAGCCATTGAACAAGTTCGGCCAAATCAGCTCTGGCAGAAGAGAATCTGCTCCGATCCAGATTGTCCATGAATATCCTGTAAGCCCTCTTGATTTTTTCCAGGGACGAGGCTTCGAGGAGATCAACCACCTGGCTGATTGGCATTTCAAGATCTATAGCCACGTATTTTGGCGCTGCGCTGGCTTCGAGAGCTTTTGAGATAATTTCCTCAGTCCGGGAACAAAAAGTGGACATATTCTTTTCGTTAGGGAAATAGCCTTCTTCAGCCCCAAGCAAGACCCAGAACGAAATTTCAATCCCATCGGCTATAAGCCTTTGAAGTGCGGAAATATTTTCATCGGTTAAAGAGTCGGGAAAAATAGCAATGTTTAAGCCAGGCTTATAACTTGAAATCAGATCATACGCCTCAGCGACAATTCTCTTTGGAGACCAGTGCTCGACCCAAAACCTGAGCTTGTATGACATGTCAACCGCCAACCTGCCCCATCTTCTCAGACACTGGGAATATGAAGTCGCTAAAAAAGTGCCCTGGCGTATTCAACCGGATCAAAAGGTTTCAGGTCACCGAGTCCTTCGCCCACGCCCACGAACCCAACAGGTATTTTAAGTTCCCTTCCGATCGCAAGAACAACACCGCCCTTAGCGGTGCCATCCATTTTGGTCAGGACTATCATATCCACGTTGAGCGCCTGGCTGAAAATCCTCGCCTGATTAACCCCATTCTGACCAGTCGTAGCGTCAATCACCAGCACTCCCAGAGGACGACCTTTAAGCTTCTTACCGGCAACCCTCCACATCTTCGACAACTCTTCCATAAGATTCTTTTTCGTGTGCAATCGTCCCGCAGTATCGACAATAACAAAATCCGTGCTCTTCGCCAGAGCGCGTTCGATGGAGTCATACACCACTGCGGCTGGATCACCCCCGGGTTGATGTTTTACCACAGGAGCGCCGACTCTTGCCGCCCACATTTCCATCTGTTCTATGCCAGCAGCGCGGAAAGTATCCGCAGCAGCGAAAATAACCTTTTTACCAGCGGTCTTAAAGATATAGCCCAGTTTGGCGCAGGTGGTAGTCTTCCCCACACCGTTAACGCCCACAACAAATATAACCTGAGGTTTTTCACCCTCGAGTGAAGGGGGAACACCCGTGACAAGAATTGTCTCGACCACCGCTCTTCTGAAGGCTTCCCGCACGCCATCAATGGATTTTACGCCTTCGCCTATGACTATCTGTTTTGCTCTTTTCACTATCTCCGCAGAACAGGCGACACCGGCATCGGCTGAAATCAGGGCTTCCTCGGCTTCATCCCAGAATGATGGGTCTATCGCCTTCTTAACAGCAGCCTTCGTGAAAGGCCTGGACAGAATTTTTCTCGACAGGGTTAAACCGGCTTTCAATCCTTTCTGACCTGATGAATCAGATGAAATGCGACGATCTTCCGCATCTAAACGCCGAAAGCCGTCAGGCGAAATATCCAGAGAGCCCGAACTCTTTTGCTTTTCGCTGGTTTCCTGAGATATGGCCGAGTCAATGCTTTCCTTCAGCACAGAGGCCACATCAACCCCTTTGGAACGAGCGACATTGTCCTGGCTTTTTTTGTTGCTTTCAGTATCTTTCTTTTTCCTGAAAATCATCACGGCAACCTTATCAAGCGATAGCCTGGCTTGCAGCGTGAACCTTTATGCTATTGCTTTCGTTTTCTTCTGAGCGATCCATTCTCTGTGAGATCACTCTCGAGATTCCATCACCCTGCATGCTCACGCCGTAGAGAACATCAGCGATCTCCATAGAGCGTTTCTGGTGTGTTATCAAGATTAACTGGGAATGGTTCTTGAACTCCTTAACGAGCCTCAGAAACCGATTGAGATTTACATCATCAAGAGCCGCTTCAACCTCATCAAGAAAATAGAAAGGACTCGGACGGACTTTGAAAAGCGCGAAGAAGAAAGCAATGGCAGTCAGGGCTGTTTCTCCCCCGGAGAGAAGCGAGATCCTTCTAAGCCTTTTACCTTCCGGTTGAGCGAATATCTCAACCCCTGCGTTTAACACGTCTTCGGGGTCAGTCAGTCTCAGCTCAGCAGAACCGCCCGGGAAAAGGAGTGAGAATATTTCCCTGAAATTACGGTCAACCAGATTGAATGTTTCCCCGAACCTCAGTTCTATTTCCCTGTCAATTTCCTTTATCACCTTTCTCAGCTGAGATTTGCCCTTTTCAAGGTCCTCCAGCTGCTCGCTTAAAAACCTCTTTCTTTCATCAAGAACCTCGAGATCACTGATCGCAACAGGATTCACGGGCCCAAGTCTCTCCAGTTCAGATGTGAGCTTAGAAATTCTGGATTCAATGAGGGAGGCGGGTTCATCGCACGAATACTGCCTCAAAGCAAGGTCAGGAGAAATGCCATGCTCCTCTGTCAGCTCAACGGACAGCTGGTTAATCCTGAATTTCAGCTCAGCCTCGCTGACCTCATCTTTGTGCAGAGACTCTTTAAGCGATTCCTGTTCTTCCCTTAAAGTGGCAACCTTCCGCCGGAGTTCGGTGACTCTGTTGAACTCCTCGTTCGCGCCCATCTCGCGCTCCTTCAAAAGCGATTCGAGCTCATGCCGCTTTGACGCAGCAAGATTTACGAGTTTCTCGCAAAGCGAAAAGAGCTTATCTTTAAGCGAAAGTAGAGTGCTTTCTTTTTCAGCCAGAAAAGCCTCTAACCTGCGGACGATCTCAGATCTTCGATCCTCCAGTTCAACTATTTCAAAATCTATACCCCGAACCTTGCCTTCAAGTTCTCTCGCGGTCCTCTGGGTTTCTTTCAAGATATTGCCCAGTTCAACGTACTTTTGCTCCTGCTCTTTCCTTTCATTAAGAAGTTGATTTAAAGCTTGCTCAAGTTCGTTAACATCCATAGTCCGCGCGTCGGAATCGTTTCCTCCCGCGTGTTCCCCTTCGGAAGCGAGGGAAATTTTCTCTCTTAACATACGAAGATTAGATGATATGACTGATTTCTCCGCGTTAGTTTCACTGAGTTCAAGATAGAGAGTTTTTATTTCCGTGAGCAGTTCTTCCTCTTTAAAAGAAAGAGCCTCCTGTTCAAGTTCGAGTTGGTCGAGCTCCTCCAGATAAGCAGCAGCGAGCGCTTCGCGCTCCTCCATGCGCTTCCGGCAAAGCGACCGAAAAGCTTCCGATACTTCAGGACTCCCTCCCCTTATAAGACCTTTCCCAGAGATAACGTCAGATTCAATCGTGAGGAAAACGAAGTCAGGATATCTACTGGCGTATTTAAAACCCTCATCAATATCAGAGACGACATAAACATTGCCAAGAAGAATGTCAAGAACACCAGAGAATTTTTCCGGCGCCGACACAAGATCCCGTGCTCTCCTGAGGCCTTCGGGACAGGGTTGTTCCACATCGGCATTTCTATCCGAATCATTATATTTTGGCAAGAAGAACAGAGCCTGTCCCACCCCGCGTTTTTTAAGATGCTCGATAGCACCTATAATCGCTTTCTCATCTTCGCCTTTGAGCCCGAAAAGCCATGGACCCAGAAAACCGCAAATCGCCGTCTCGTATCCTTCTTCTATCTCAATGTTGCGCGCAAGCATCTCGCTCAAGCCCCCGCCTGTGGAATCATTGCGTTCAAGTTCAGAAGCAGCGCTCGCGAAATCCCAATTGATGTCGTCGAGGTGACTTAATATTTCGAGCTTTGCAAGCAAAGACGAGACCGTCGAATCGTTTTCACGAATTCTTTCCACAAGTTCACTCTTCTTCTTTCGCAGTGAGTATAGTTCGCTCAAGGCCCGCTCAAGTTCAGCCTCAATTCGAGATGCGCTTGCCTGGATTTCCTCATACTCCACCGAAAGATTTTTTTCTTTTATACGAAGAGAATTCAGGTCTTCAGAAGAAATCGCGTTAGGATCGAACGAACCGTTCAACCCCGGCTGGAGGGATCTTCTCAGGCCCTCCAGCCTGCCTTCCAGATAAGCAACCTCCCTTGCGATTCCTCTCAATTTTTCTTCGCACTCATACATTTGCCCGCGTTTTTCTTCCTCAACTCCAAGCGCTATTTTAAGTTTTTCGTTTATTCTCGCGCGCTCATCAGTGAGAAACTGGATATTTTTCTCGATAGCCTTAAGTTCGTCCTCAAGAGCACGAAGCCCGGTATAAAGAACGTGGCAATCATCACTGTCTTCAGATAGCATCTTCTCAGAATATGCGATCAGGCGTTCATGGACAGCAATCAGGCAGTGATGGGCTTTCCTGATAGATGACTCTCTGGATCGCCAGCTGGATGACTCACGGTCGATCGTTTCAATTCTTCGTGATATTTCCTCAATTTGCCGCGTGAGCCACTCAAGCCGCGCACGTTTCGTGCTTATCATCTTCTCGAGCGTCTCCTGCTGGCTCAGGACCTCCCTGAGGCGCAAAACGGTAAGTGTCGCCTTTTCCTTATTGAGTTTCTGGCTTATTTCCCTGTAGGCATCAAATCTTTTTGCTTGGTGAGATAGCGGTTTTATCTGCCGTTTAAC
>JACVIW010000076.1 GCA_015711695.1 Candidatus Geohydrothermomicrobium daggyaiense | reverse complement strand
CTCCCGGGTAATAGATGAAGTAACGAAGCGGATGCTCTGAAATGTCGGACATAACAGGCGGAACTGTTTTCGAAGGCATAATAGGGCATGAGAATGTGACGCATTATCTTTTTGAGTGCGTGAAACGGGACAGAATCGCGAACGCTTACCTTTTCTATGGATCTAAATCGGTTGGAAAAATAAAAACAGCACTTGCCTTTGTGGCCGCGGCGCTTTGTAAGAACAGGGGCTGCGGTGAGTGCAACATATGCCGCCGGGTTCTGCAACTAAAACATCCTGACTTAGTTGTTGTTGAGGCTAGCGGAAAGAACATACCCGTTGAAGTGATAAGGGAAATCAGACTTATGGCGTATCGCAAACCTATTGAAGGAAAATACCGTTTTTTCATTATCAGGGATGCCGAACTAATGTGGGAAGAGGCTGCTTCGACTCTTTTGAAAGTCCTGGAGGAACCGCCTGACACAGCCGTATTCATTCTTGTTTCCGTAAGCCCTAGTTCAATAATGCCAACTCTGATGTCGAGGTGCGAGAAAATTAGATTCGCGCCCGTAGCAAGGGAGAAGATATCCAGTATGCTTACGGCAATGGGTCTTGATCCTGACAGAGCCGATCTCATTGCTCGAATTTCGGGCGGGCTCCCTGGAAGAGCAATAAGGCTTTTCCAGGAACCGTGGCATCTGGAGAGGCGGGAGAACGTTTTGAAGGTCGCAAGAGCGCTGAAGCATGCGGATCTTGCCACTATTATTGACATGGCAGAGGAGCTTTACGGGGAGATAATAGCTCCTGTGGAGGAGATGGCTGTGCTTTACAGGAAAAAGAAACAGGAACTTTCTGACATGATGGATGAAAGTGCTTTAAAGCGGTTTTCCAAATTGATAGATGAGGAATATTCAAGGGAAAGAATAAAGGAGGAAACGGCGAGCGTTAAAGACACTTTGCAAATCCTTTCCAGCTGGTATCGTGATATTCTCATAATGAAAGAGTGCGATGATGAGGAAATGCTTGTTAACGTAGATTATATTCAAGAGATTGAAACTGAATCTCGCGTTCTTGACCAGGGAACTCTCGTGAAGGTTATCGATACGATTGATGGCGCTTTAAAAGCAGTAGACCAGAACGTCCCAACCCAGCTTGTGCTGGAAAGCGCTTTGACTGGAATACAGGGGGTTCTACGTGCCTAAGGCAGTTGGAATTACTTTTAGACCGGGTGGGAAAATACATTATTTCGACCCTCAGGACCTCGCGCTGGTGCCAGGAGATGAGGTCATAGTTCCAGGTCCGCGGGGTGTCGAGTACGGAAGAGTTGTGACCGCTATAAGAGAGATTGACTCCGATAAGCTTGAGGAACCTCTCAGGAAGGTGCTTCGCAGGGCTACCACGCGAGACAGGGAACAGTTAAAAGAAAACGCTGCCAGAGAAGAAGAGGCTTACCGTACCTGCAAGAAGCTTATCCAGAAACACGGGTTGCCGATGAAACTTGTTGGCATAGATTATGTCTTCGATGGCTCATGCGTGGTATTTTACTTTACCGCTGAGGGAAGGGTTGATTTCAGGGAGCTTGTCAGGGATCTCGCTTCGAAGCTGAAAATGAGAATAGAGCTCCGGCAAGTCGGGGTCAGGGATGAAGCTAAGATGGTCGGTGGTTTGGGGCCATGCGGGCGAGACCTTTGCTGCAGCCTGTTTCTTTCGGATTTCGAGCCGGTTTCGATAAAGATGGCGAAAGAACAAGATTTGCCGCTGAACCCTTCCAAAATAAGCGGGATATGCGGAAGGCTCATGTGTTGCCTGAAATATGAATTTGAGGTCTATGAACGCTTCAACGAAATCGCACCTCCATTGGGCGAGGAGTTCGAAATTAACGGTGATAAGGGAAAAGTCGTAGCCTACGATGTGCCGAAGGAGAGCGTCATTTTGGAACTCGAGAGTGGAAAAAGAATAGAAAAACCTATCGGAGAGATTTTACAAAGGCACGGTTACAGGTCTCGGAAACCGCGAAAAAGGAAGTGATTCCGCAACAATCATGATATTCTTCAGTACCTATCTCGCAATCAGAGGTTTTTAGTGCTAAATTATTGAGTTTGATCCTCGCTGTAAGAACGCGTTGACGAACCTATCTATGCCGTTCATAATGCGAGAATTTTTTCAGGAGGATTAAGCATGTCATGTTAGAAATTCGCACTCATGGTCTTGGTGGACAGGGAGTCGTAACCCTTGTTACCTGGGCGGCTGAAGTAGCATATAGAGTTGGCAAGCATGTTCAGGCGTTTCCTTTCTTTGGAGCAGAGCGGAGGGGCGCGCCCGTTAAAGCCTATTTGCGCCTGGACGATAAGCCCATAGCGCTGCGCAGCCAAATCAAAAGGCCCGACATACTTCTTGTCGTGAGTCCAAGCGTTACAAGGCTTGCGCTGGATGAAGGAATAAGTGATCAAACCAGAATTCTCATTAACGCCAATGTTCAAATGGCGTCGAAACTCTCCGAACGATTGGCTAGAGAAATATATTACGTGGACGCAACATCAATAGCGCTTGAGAATGGATTGGAAGTTGATGGAATGCCAATGGTGAATGTGCCCCTTTTGGGGTCACTCGTGAGCTTAGCGAGAATCGCTCCTTTCGAGGTGGTGATGGATGTCCTTGACATGCCCGCGAGACGGGGCGATTATCGTTCATATAAGAACGCTGCAAAAACAGGTTTTTTCAGTGTAGGGTGCGCAAAAGAATGCACCGATAGCTAAAAAATTGCATATATTGAAAGCCGACACAGATTAAAGCATGTTTATGAGAATACTCAACATCAAATCAATAAGGAGGATAGTGAAAGAGTGGCTGATGATATAGAAAGTATAGAATATGTGACTTCCCTTTCCCGTCCTGCAAAGGGTTGTGCGGGCAATACCGGTGAATGGCGGGTCTTTAAGCCAGTAAAAGATGATTCCAAGTGCAACAATTGCCTGATTTGCTGGATTTATTGCCCCGAGGCGTGCATATCTAAAGAAGGTATTAATATCGATTATCAGTATTGTAAGGGCTGTGGCATGTGCGCGGAAGAGTGTCCAACTAAAGCGATAGAAATGATCAAGGAGGATAAATTTTGAGAGTTCTGGAGACCGGGAATCACCTCGTTGCCCTTGCAGCCAGGGCTGCTGGGGTTGAAGTTGTGCCCGCTTATCCAATAACCCCTCAAACTCAGGTTATAGAGAAAATCGCCGAGCTCATTGCGGCCGGACAAATGGATGCGGAATATATTCCGGTTGAATCAGAGCATAGCGCGTGCGCGGCTCTGGTTGCCGCTTCGCTTACAGGGGCCAGAGCTTTTTCCGCGACCAGCGCGCACGGGCTTGCTTATATGCACGAAATGGTTCATTTTGCCGCGGGAATAAGAGCCCCTGTGGTGATGGTAAATGTCAACCGTGCGCTCGGTCCTGGATGGAATATATGGTGTGATCACCAGGACTCTATAAGCCAGCGCGATACAGGCTGGTTGCAACTGTACGCGGCAAGTCACCAGGAAGTCGTTGATTCGGTAATACAGGGGTACAGGATAGCCGAAGACTGGTCTGTATTACTCCCGCATATGATCAATATTGACGCTTTTGTGCTTTCACACACTTACATGGACGCTGAAGTTCCTGAGATAGATGAGGTCAAGGATTTCCTTCCTCCTTATAAGCCCAGATGGAAATTTGACCCTCGCTTGCCCGTGACTCACGGTTCAGTGGTATATCCCGATGATTTCAGTGAGACAAGGCAGTCCATGCAAATCGGGCAGGAAAATGCCCGAAGGGTTATCAGGGAGGTTTGTAAGGAATACAGTGAGTTATTCGGGCGATGGCATGGTGACCTGGTGGAAGAATATCGTATCGATGATGCTGATATCGCGATCGTTGCGATGGGAACGATCGCCTCTGAGTCGAAGGTTGCGGTTGATGTGCTGAGGGAAGAGGGCGTGTGTGCCGGGGTTTTCAGGGTGCGGTATTTCAGACCGTTTCCGATTGAGGAGATAAGGTCTCTCGGTCATAGAGTGAAAAGCGTGCTGGTTATAGATAGAGACTATTCATATGGAATGGAAGGTGCCCTTTTCACTGAACTTAAGGGCGCGCTTTATGGTTATTCTGAGATTCCCGTCAGGAACCTAATCGTTGGGTTGGGCGGTAGAGATGTTTCTTATGAGCTCATAGTTGATATGGCAAAAAAGGCACTTTCGGGTGAGCTTGGGGAGATTACGTGGGGTGACTCACGACTAACCTCCGCGCATAGGGTCACACTGGAGTGCCTCGAAGATTTCAAGAAAATATTTGGTTGAGGTTAGCATATCAGGAGGGACACTGTCATATGGTTACTCTGAAAAGTCTTCCAGAGGAGGAATTGTTCCTGGCAGGTAGCACTGCCTGTCATGGATGTCCTTCGAGCCTCGCGTTAAGGATAGCATTCAAAGCGCTTGGCTCTAACGTGCTGCTGATAGTAGTCGCTTCGTGCACGTCAGTCTTACAAGGCTCTTATCCTTTCTCCGCGATCAACGTTCCTTTGTTGAATATGGCGTTCGCAACCGGGGGAGCAAGTGCCTCTGGAGCGGTGGCTGGCTATAAGGCGCTAAAGAAGAGGGGCGAAATCGAAGAGGAACCCACAGTTCTTGTCTGGGCGGGAGACGGTGGTACTTACGATATAGGGATTCAATCGCTTTCTGGCGCTGCAGAACGTGAAACAAACTTTATATATTTCTGTTACAACAACGAGATGTATTCAAATACAGGTACCCAGCGAAGTGGGGCGACCCCACTAGGGGCATGGACGACCACTACTCCTGCAGGCAAGCCCCAGCACAGGAAGGATATTGCTCAGATAATGATCGCCCATGGGATACCTTATGTCGCCACTGTATCGCTTGCTTATCCGCTTGATTTCTTCCAGAAGATGCAGAAGGCAAAATCAATTGTCGGGACTAAATATATTGAGTTGCTTGCTCCATGCCCTCCCGGGTGGAAATTCCCCTCATCGAAAACTATAGAGGTAAGCAGGCTTGCCGTTCAAAGCGGGATGTGGCTTCTTTACGAGCATGAGAATGGTGAGACAAGGTTTACCGCCGCGACAAAGAAGATAATCGAGGGGAAGGTAAGAAAAAGGCCTGTGAAAGAATACCTCGATATGCAGGGTCGTTTCAAGCCTGTGCTCGAAAAACCAGAAGGAAAGGAAGCGGAAGAGCTTCTGGAGAGAAAGGTAACTGAATCAATAAAAAGGCTAAAGGGCTGGGTGCCGGAATATATATAAAATGTTAAATCGCATCGGAAATTCACGACGAATGTTTTTTCTTTGAATCAGGGTCTAGAGCGAAGCCGCTGCGTTTTTTCTGATTATCGAAGTGTTTTGTGTGCGGGCGTTTTGTGCGAGGTTGTCCTGGCTCATTCAGTTGATTCGGCTCGATGGCTTCAAGATAACTCCTGTAGTGGTGAATAGCTATTCCAGCGTAGGATGGTTCTTTCTCGAATCGGGAGTCTATCTTTTCAAACTCTTTTCTGATCTGGCGTGCGCTCTTTCCGTACAGGGTCAGGAAAGGAGGAAAAAGACCAGGTTGAGTTTCCTGACCCACATACACTCTTTTGCCTAGTTCGTTCCCAAGGTTTATGAAAGGTTCGGATATTGAGATGGAGCCATTGGGTCCACACGCAGAGTCCCGGTAAGACATAATTGCCACGTAATCGAGTTTTTCCATAACTTTTTCACCGAGGGTTCTCATTCGCGGTTCGTGCTCCAGGCAAATCCGGCTATCAGCAAACCAGAAAGGGACAGCAGCGCCCATTTGCATGGAGCTTCCAATTAACTCACGGATTTTTTGCAGAAGCATAAGATATTCTTCTGCCATTGCAAGAGGGCTCAATGCCCACAGCGAGAGGGTGTAGAATTCAGAGTCGTCATGTATGCCGGAAAAGCGACAGTCTTCCTCGAAGCTGGCGTTGTATAAACTGATCTGTTTTATAAGAGAAATTGCGTCCGAATGATATTCTCGCAACGCCCAGCTGCTTTCGCCAAAAAGGGCATGGACTTTGACTCCTTTTTTGCTTAAACAAGATATGAGGGTTGAAATTCCACTCCACCTTTTTTCGCTGAGTCCTCGTGATGTATAAAAAATATCATTGACAGACTCAGCCAGGCAAAATTTTGCCAGTCGCTCGATTTCCTCTCGATTTTTTTCAATCGAATCATCCCATACCCACAGGGCTCTTGATTTTTTTCTTTCTTTTTCCTTTTCCAGCTCAAACACTCCCTGTAGTTATTGTTTATTTGCTGAAGCCAATATCCTTAATGTTTGTGGTGGCCAAGGGTATACTGCATCGAGATCGGAATCATCTATTAGTTGTATTAAAGTATATCAACGAAGAGAAGAATCGCGCTGCAAACGGTCTATTTTGTTGACAAAAAGAGAAATATTACTACTCCTGGAATAGCTGAAACTTTTGGCGCTGATCATTTCGGCTTAAAATGTTTTTTGGAATGCGGCTTTCTGACATTACGCCCGCGTGATAATATCTATACAGATTCTTATCAGGCTCTTATTGCCGGTGTAGCTCAGCTGGCAGAGCGGCTCACTCGTAATGAGCAGGTCCGGGGTTCGAATCCCCGCGCCGGCTCCACATATATACCTCTCATTTACCATGTCCTTCCAGTTCTGGCGGTAGCTTTCTGTCCAACATTTTCCGTGGCTTGTAAAGAGGAGATGAAGATAAGCCTGATAGATAGGATTGAGCGTTAATGGGGTTAAAAGAAATTGTGTTTCTGCCGAATCAGGTATCAGGGAGACGAATAAAGAAGGCGGGTAATATAAGGATTATGCTGGACCGGGGATGCATATCACGGCGAAAAGACCCTCCTGTCTTGGAGTAAATATAGTTCCATATTTGTTGGGAGTAATTGGTATGCAAGAACTGTCTCGAGAGGACAAGAACAGGAAAGCGGAAGAAATCGAGAACCTTCATCGTAAAACAACCCCAGGGGTAGCTGGCGGGGATTTTCGCGATCTGAAAGTCCCGGCGTTCGGGTTTGATATGGAGGCTTACACTGAAGCAACGGAACGAAATGTTGGGGTATTCATCCTTGATCCGCTTGGCGTGGTCAAATCAGTAAGTTGCGGGGCGGTGGATATTACAGGATATGCTCCCTCAGAAATCATAGGTAAGCACATTTCCATCTTGTATGAGCCGGTTGATATTAAAAGTGGTAAACCGAGTCGTGAGCTGGACGTAGCCGAAACAAGAGGAAAGTTTGTTGGTTACGGCAAAAGAAGAAAGGCTGACGGCTCCATTGTCCTGGCAAGGGTTTTGACGTGCCTAATCCGCGACAGCGAAGACGGTATATCGGGATTTTCCGTTGTCATTGAAGACCTGGGCGAGCTTGACAGCGAAGAGTTCGTAAAAAAAAGAGTGGGCGAGGAATTCGATGCTATTCTCGACGCGCATCCGAAAGTCATATCCCTTGCTATGGATGAAGACGGGAGGGTGGTTTTCTGGAACAAAGCTCTTGAGGAGCTAACTGGTATCTCGAAAACTCAGGCAAGAAGCAAGCGAATCATTGAACTAATTGATGCTCATTCTGACTATTTCGATTTCTCAAGGGGTTTTAAAGCCATACTCAAGAGCAATCAGGATATTCCTGAAATCAAATGGTGCTTTACCGCTCGAGACGGCTCAAGGTGCAATGTGAGCACAAGAGCACACCCAATCCCTCCAGCGGGAGGAAAAAGTATCGTGCTCTTTATCGGGGTCGATCTATCCGAACTTTGGGATTCTTACGAGAAACTTGAACGCTTTGACAGGATGTACGGTGTAATGAGTCGGATTTGTCTTCTCGGGAGGGAAAAGAATACCTCAAAGATTCTCGAAGAGATTTGCAGGGTTCTCGTTGAGAGCGGGGGCTTCAGTATGGCATGGATAGGTTTCCTCAGGCGTGAGAACTATAACATAGAACCGGTTTCCTGGTTTGGAAAAGAAGAGGGCTTTTTGAACTCTTTGAGATTCACAGCCCTCGACATTCCAAGCGGCAGGGAGCCGTCCGGTTTCGCGCTTAGAGAAGGAAGAATCGTTGTCTGTGGCGACATATCTAAAGAAACATATTTCCCTTTCTGGAAAGACGAAGCGCTCAAAAGAGGATACAGGTCCGTCGTGTCAATCCCGGTGAGGGTGGATAATCAAAATTCAGCGTGTCTGACCATATATTCTGAAACCCCAGATTTCTTTGATGAAGAGAAAATAAAAATTCTCGAACCTGTTGCGGAGACAATTTCATTTTATCTGGAGACTGCCGAGATCGCCAAAAGGCGAGAACAAGCGGAAGAAGCTTTGAGAAGAAGCGAAAAATACTACAGGTCACTCATAGAAAATATCCTTGACATCATCGCGATATTAGGTGCTGACAGAAAAATTAGATATATTTCCCCTTCTGTTGAAAGAGTACTCGGATATAAAAGGTCCAAACTGCGTGATCAAGACATACTGAAAATTGTTCACCCGGATGACGAAGATAGGTTCTCAATGATGCTAACGACAGCGTTGAAAAAATCCAATGTGGGTTTGGAGACCCGGGCAAAGTTCCTGACGGGAAGTGGTGAAGTTCGTGTTCTTGATGTTAAAGCAAGATTGTTCAAAGATCCATACGGATTAAACGGGATCATTATTTGCGCGAGGGACATAACAGATCGAGTAAGTGTCGAGGAAAAACTTAAAAAAAGCGAGGAGACCGCACGCGCGATTCTCAACTCAGCTGACGATTCCGTGATCCTTGTTGACCGCGAGGGTGAAATACTCGCGGTCAACAGAGTTGGAGCTGCAAATCTCGGGATGAGAGAAGAAAATTTGGTGGGAAAAAACCTCTTCAAGCTCCCCGCGGTAGATTCGCACGGGGAGTTATTGATGAAGGAGAAGATCCAGACCGTTTTGAGTACTGGAAGACCTTTGAGATACGAGAACACATATCGAGGGCGGGTTTTCGACTGCGCGGTCTATCCGGTGTTTGACGAAGCGGGCAGCGTCCCAAGAGTTGCGGTCATTGCAAGGGATGTTACAGACAAAAAACAGGCTGAGATAGCACAGAGAAAGGACAGGGATCTTGTTCTGGCTGTTCTTCAGACCGCAGGCGCGCTGCTGCTCGTTCTCGATAAAGAGGGAAGGATTATCATCTTCAACAGGGCGTGCGAGAGGGCGACTGGTTTCGAGTACGAAGAGGTGAAAGGGAAAACATTGTGGTCTGTCCTGCTTGAGGGCGAGGAATCCTTTCGCTTTATTTCAACTTTCGAGGAGCTGATTCACGGACATGTTTACGATAATTTCGAGATAAATCTTACATCGAAGACAGGAGAGGCGAGGTCGATAGAATGGTCGAGCTCTTCGATCAAGGCTGCAAACGGTTCTGTTGAGT
>JACVIW010000075.1 GCA_015711695.1 Candidatus Geohydrothermomicrobium daggyaiense | reverse complement strand
CCGAAAAGAAGACTTAAGAGAATATGCAAGGAGGCCATCAATTCTTTAGGATTAAATACTGGCTTTGGTTCATGCCGGGTAAAGAAGAGCGATGCAATGGTTGCCCAAGCAAGAGGAATCAATGCAATAACTATCGCCGGAACTTCCGGATCAGCTTACCCTGGCTGGAGAAGCAGGTACGACACATATGATAGGATAAAACAGTCCTCGCTTGAAATGGCTAAAATTATCGCACACGCTATCATTAAGAAAATAGACGCTTCATGAATACGAGATTATTAAAAAGAGCACATAAGAAACCAAACCCCAGCCTACCTATTCATATCTATGGTTATACAAATCAAATGGTTTTAGGAGATCACTCACCGATAATCTGACAGAGAATCTCCCTTTCCCTTGAGCGATTGTCAAAATCTACAAAGACAATCTGCTGCCAGATACCTAGTAACAATTTACCATCCCTGAAAGGAACGCTGAGAGAAGGTCCCAGAATCGCCGCTCTCACGTGAGAATGCCCGTTGCCGTCATGCCATCTCAAGTTATGATGGTAATTCTTTCCCGCGGGAGCAAGCCTTTCAAATAACTCTGACACATCCTCCACAAGCCCCGGCTCATACTCAACAGTTGTCACTCCAGCAGTGGAACCGGGCACGAAAACCGTCACAATTCCGTCTTTAAGGCCTGAATCCCTGACAACTTTAGACACTTCCGCTGTAATATCAATTACGTCGCAGTTGCCTTTAGTTTTTACCTCTATAGAGCCAGAAACCACACCCATAACTATCACATTGAGTAAAGTTCTTCCGGAGGAATTACCCTGAAGCCTGCCGCTTTCAACGCGCCTATCGCCTGCTCTGCTTCCTCCACCCTGATAATCACAACCGCATTATCCCCCGCTTTCTCGAGAAAGCAGTAAAGGTATTCAACATTAATTTCTTGGTCCACAAGCGGTTTTAAAACACTGGCAAGGCCACCGGGCCTGTCATCAACCTCCACGGCAAATACGATAGCTTCTTTCACTGTGAATCCCGCCGACTTAAGCGCCTGGTGCGCTTTTTCCGGATCGTCAACAATCAGTCTTATGACACCGAAGTCCATTGTATCAGCGACACACAGAGCTCTAATGTTTATTCCCGCGTCCCCCAGACATCGCGTCAATTCAAGAAGTCTTCCTGATTTATTCTCGAGAAAAACTGATATCTGCTTTACTGTCATTAGTTCTCACCCCAATCATATCTCCCTGTTGTCTATTATTCTTATAGCTTTCCCTTCGCTTCGTGCTATTGTCCTGGGTTCCACAAGGGTAATCTTCACCGATATTCCAAGATAACTTTCAATCTCAGACTGTATGACCTCTTCCCATTCCTCAAGACCGCGAACCCTGTCTGAGAACATCTCCTCGGTAACCTCAACCTGAACCTCCAGGATATCAAGACCACCCACCCTATCAACAACCAGTTGATAATGGGGCGATAATCCCTCAATGTTCATAAGCACTGATTCAATCTGGGATGGGAAAATATTCACACCCCTGATAATGAGCATATCATCGGTCCTTCCGCTGACTCTCCTCATTCTCACGTGGGTTCTTCCACAGGGACATTCGCCCTCATCAATACTGCTGATATCCCTTGTGCGATAACGCAATAGCGGCATTCCCTCTTTGGTGAGTGTCGTAAAAACAAGCTCGCCCTGCTTACCGGGTGAGAGAACCTCACCGGTATCAGGATCTATTATTTCAGGGATAAATGCATCCTCAAAAATATGCAGGCCCTGTTTGTGCTCACACTCGATTGCAACACCGGGACCCATGACTTCAGAAAGCCCGTAAATATCAAAAGCCGAGAGATTCAATATCCTCTCGATTTTTTCTCTCATCCTGTCGCTCCACGGCTCGGCTCCAAAGATGCCTGATTTCAGTTTAAGCTCTTTGAAATCAATGCCCATCTCTTCCGCGGTTTCAGCCATATACAAAGCGTACGAGGGCGTGCAGCAAAGAACCGTTGTACCAAGATCGACCATCATCCTTATCTGTCTTTTGGTGTTGCCACCGGAAATCGGGATTACCGAAGCCCCTAGTCGTTCCACCCCGTAGTGAAATCCAAGTCCGCCGGTAAACAGACCGTATCCATAAGCCACCTGAACAATGTCGGATTTTTCAGTTTTACCCGCCACCAGGGCGCGCGCCATCAATTCAGACCACATATCAATATCATTTTTCGTATAACCAACGACAGTGGGTACCCCGGTTGTACCTGAAGATGCGTGAATTCGAACGATTTCTCTCACGGGCACCGCAAACATGCCAAAAGGATAGTTATCTCTCAAATCATCTTTGGTCGTAAATGGAATTCGCCGAAGATCATCAAGCGAGGTGATCTCTTTCCAGGTTATACCCGCATCTCGAAGTCTCTTTCTGTAAAAAGGAACCATCTCTTCGCAGCGCTTAACAGTCTGCCTCAATCTTTCGAGTTGCAGTTCCTTTAATTCATTTCGGGGCATGGCTTCAATTTGAGGATTGTACAATTCCGTCACCACCTTGCGTCCACTTTAATTAATTTCGAAAATCTAACACTTAAAGTTAACCAGAGCGCTTAGGCTCTCGCAAACGAAATCGGGATATATTCCCGTTTGAAAAATATCTTCCCTCTTGGAAACGCCGGTGAGCACAAGTGCTGTTTTCACACCAGCAGAAATACCAGCTTTTATATCCGTGTCAAGCCTGTCTCCGACCAACAGAACATCTTTAGCCCTCATTCCGAGTTTTTCAAGCGCAAGTTCAACTATTAGCCTGTTAGGCTTCCCGGCAATAAATGGCTCCCTGCCAGCCCCCGTCGTCACAGCAGCGACAATCGCGCCGGCGCCAGGCCACAGACCACCTGGTGTAGGGTAAGTAGCGTCGGCGTTTGCCGCGACATATAACGCCCCCTTTCTTATTGCTATTACAGCTGCTTTGAGCTTGTCGTAGTTGAAAAACCTGTCACATCCCACAATTACCACGTCCGCATCCTCGCCATTTTTTCCGTCGAGAATTGTAAGGCCAGCTTTCTCTACTTCGCTAAGCAACCCAACTTCGCCAATAACAAAAGCTCTTGCATTTTTAATCTCTACCTTAGTTTCAAGAAACTTTCTGACTGCCTGGGGAGAACTAACTATCTGTTCTGGTGAAACTTTTATTCCGAATGAAGCGAGTTTATCCGTGTATTGCTCCGGGGTTGAGGAAGAGTTATTTGTGAGAAAGACAAAAGGGATTTTCTCTTTCTGGATTTGTGCAATGGCTTCAGGAGATCCAGGAACGGCCCTGTCAAGAAGATAAACCACCCCATCAAGATCAATAATAATGCCCTTAAAATTTTTTAAACTCCCCTCCTTCAAAGCCTGACTCCTCCGCTTCAATCATTTTCTGGTTCATGCATAGAGAAAGTACTACGCTCTTCATTTTCATATATCGGACTGCTCAAGAGCGCCAAACCTGAAAGCTTCTTTTCTATACATGTCGCATGGTTTCAAATTCCACGCGAGTTTGAAATGCCTGCTCGCATCAGCTTTCCTGTTGAGTTTAAGGTAACATCGACCTAGGCAGTAGTGAGCGTAGTCATTGGTCGGGTCAACCTCAACTGCCTCCTTAAATCGCAGCGCAGCTTCCCCATATCTGCCATAATTGTAGTAAGCCCTGCCCAGGACTTCCAGAATAGATCCCTTTCCGGGAAATTCCGCTCTCGCCTTCTCAAGAACCATAGCTGCTTGAGCGGGATGCCCCTCTTCGAGTAACCTTTTCCCTCGCTCAAAAAGCGAATAAGGTGATTCTTTTTCACTGCTCATATTCCATAGAATACCATTATTATCGATTACTCGCAGAGGTAATAAAGTGTCAAACAAAGACTTTAGCGATTACTATCGCAAATCCCGCTCAGCCCTTACTGCGAAATAGCCAGATTAATGCCCGCAGATCAGATAGCGCAGTGACCACCCGCCCATTTTCCTCCGTACAAGAAATACATGGGTCTTTCAACAACTATTTCTCTGTCAGATTTTATTCGGACCGAAACATCATATTCACCGTTTAGAAAAGCATTTACGCTTATGGTGTAACGTGACTCCGGGCTTATTTCTATTTTTTGAGTCCTTGTTCCAGAATTCTCCATCATGTAGTCGATTACGACGCTCGCTCGATACTTGGTCGTGTTTTGAATGGACAGCCACTCTTCGAAACCGGTGCGCGTGCACCCTTCGGCAAAGAAAAACTCGCGTCCAGGAAAATTAATCCCGGAAACGCAATGACCACCACTCCACGATGGACCATAAACAAAATACACAGCTCGCTCAACCAGAACAGGAATGTCGGAAAAAACGGCAAGTGAAAAGTCTTCATCGGGCAAGAGGTCATTGTTCAAGAAATGGGTATATCTGCTTTTCGGAAAAACCGATATCTCCTTAGACTTTTTTTCGCCAGTGGTAAGTCTGTACTCAAGCTTAACGTGCGCCTCGTTTTCGGAAGGATTCTGGATACAGAGGTAGTTGTCAAACCGATGCCGAGTCGTTCCCTCAGCGAAAAACCATTCCCTTGAGGCATCTTTGACGCCCATGACGTTATGACCCCCAGCTATCACCCCGTCATACTCGAAATACATGGGTCGCTCGCAGACGATAGGCAAAGAGGCTTCAACAACAGCCGAAAAATCGTGCCCGGGTCCTATTTCCCAGTTGGCGCAAATCGTTTTCCTTGATCTTGGCCCAACGACACTGGTGGTCTGTCTTACCTCACCTGTCGACAGCATGTAAGTAACCTTAACGCTGGCTTGTTCGGGCTTGGGGTTCAGTATGCAGAACCATGTGTGAAAGTTCGCCGATCCGACATATTCCCTCGTACAACCCTCAGCAAAATACCATCTTGTAAGCGGTTTCCTTGCTCCAACAACAACATCTCCACCATCCCAAATATTCTGATAATTAAAATACATCGGTCTTTCAGCGAACACCGGGAGGCTCGAATCGACCACTACTGCAACATCCCTGCCTGGTCCAACAGCTTGATTGACGTTCACTGTATACCTGCTCTTACCACCAACGGTAAAGCTAAGCGGAATATTTTCCCCGTTTTCGAGCATGAACGTGACGTCAACATCACAGACATCGTCAATGGGATTCTGAATAGTCAGCCACTCCTCAAACCCGTCCCTTGTGCATCCCTCAGCGAAGTACCACTTCGTCGAGGGTCCCTCGCCTTCGCGTACATAAGCGTAAGTTATTGTGGCTTTGACTTCGGTTATATTGGAAGGCATCGCGCAATCAGCGAACCTTGCATAAACTGTGCGTTTCCCAGGTTCACCGGAAGCAAGTTTCCAATCCCTTTTAGACTGGAATCGCTCCCATCTTGCCCCTCTAAAATCCGGGTAATTAGAAATCATCATTCCCATAACCCCGGATTCAGAGTCCTGAGCTTTCAAAGAAAGGGTAACGTTTCTTGATGTCGTTATTCTCGCCCCCTCATTTATCATTATCGATGCGGTAGGTGGGGTTCTGTCAGGTTTTGAGCTTACATATAGCCTGACGCTTTGGTTCCCCTCAGATTTGACATCCGTGTAAACCTGGTACACTCTTTTCTTCGTATTCGAAACGCTCAGGTCATAAATATCCCCAAATCGACCGTTTCTGAGCATGTAGTAATATCCTCCCGAAAGATAAGGCATCGGGAATTCAAGATAGACAGCGGGAAGAGCCCTGGAGAGGTTGTTGGTGATTGTGCAGGTGACGTCTTTATAATTTTCAGGAGGGGCTGGGTCCCACTTCGATTCGATTGCGGGCGTCTCAAGAGAGCCAAGATTAGTTGTCCCTCCTACATTTGTTCCCTTGTAGAAGGGGTATGAAAATTTCGGATCCACATAGTTGTAACTTTCAACCTTATCCCCGTTTATCCAGATCCTCCTGTAGCCGGGGTACACATCTGAGTTGCCGTCGGATTGAAAAGAAGTGGAAGTGGTGTTTACAAACAGGACATCTCCTTTTGAATCGGTCCATTTTAAAGAACCAACATAGTCTGAATGGTCATGACCGCTAATTGTGAGCGCCACGTTATAATCCCTCATCAATTTCATAACGGCCAGCCTTCCCTGTCCTCCGCCCATTCCAAGAGCGTCATCTTCCCACATGGAACCGCTACCATTATCTTTCCATGGATCATGATGCATGGCGCATATCCTGATCGATTTATCCCTACTTTTCTTGAGTTCATCCCGAAGCCAGCCAAGCTGTCCGCCGAAATTTTTCTCGTCTATCTCCGCGAACCTTTCTTCACTAACACCGCTTTTCCAAGGGTCACCACCTTCTCTCAGTTGACCTTTATATTTTTTCGGCTGAAGTATTATCCCGAACCAGTCAAAAAGGCTTCTGTCAACCATAGCCCAATCCAGAGAATTCAAAACGAAAAATCTCGCATCCCCATAGTCGAAAGTGTAGTAAAGTGGTCCGAATATCCTCTTCCAGTTCTCCTGCCAGTCCTCACCTGCCCCGGAACTGCTCTCATAGTAGCCGTCGTGATTTCCGAGCACCATGTAAACAGGAACCTGTAGCCTCAGGGTCTCCTCATAAAACCAGAGCATCTCATACTCGTATTCCGTGGTTATGCCCCAGGGACTGCCCTGATCCCGGGTGAAATATTTTTGCCCGAATATGTAATCTCCGGTGAAAATACAGAAATCGGGTTTCATCAGGTTTATCTGGTCTATTGCCTTCCTGTAATATATAGCCCCTCTTCTGTTGGGATCCGTATCACCATCGTGCCTTGGCCTGCCACTCCTTTCTTTCTGGTTAGAACCTGGGTACGAGACCTCAGGACCAAAGACGTGGATGTCTGAAAGCTGCACAAACGAGAAACGCTTTTTGAAAGACTCAACGACCATCAAAGAATGCGGTTGAGTATCCGTGATCTTCTTTCCGCCTTTCAGCGTAGCTTTGATTGATACGTCATAGAGATCCTTCGGAATATGGAGAGGAATCCTGACTTTTACGATATAAATCCTTTTGTCAACTGATTGCTCCTGTTTTAACTCCGGCCAGCGCTTACTGTATCCTGGCTCGAAAGACTCTAGAGCGAGTTTTCCAGAAAAAGGATACTTATCGCCACTCGATTTGACGCTCACCTGTACGTCCTCGAGAATGGGAAAGGGGTTATGGTAATATATTCCAAGTCTCGGATCAATTTCCAGCTCAAAAAATGAACCGCTTCTGGCAATCACCGGATTCCCGAGAGTGGGATAGATTAACCACTTTATCTTCGCGTCATCCCACGCGCCCAGCGCAGCTTTCGCCTTAAAAGGAAATAAAACTGTGAGAAAGAAGAGCGCAAACAAACATAAGGAGGAAAGAATTATAATCCTTCTCAAGTAATATGAACGCAAGCCCTTGTCCAAATTACCCATCCTGTAGTTACCTCCCCTTTCCTCAAACACTTCCTCAAACAAGAAAGAAGGAATTGTTTTTCAATAGTCTAAATCAATAAATAAAACGCGAAAATTTACCTATGGATTCTACTATTCTTAACCCCTTTTACCTACCAGAATATATCCAGCATAACGTTTTGTGTTCCATCCATGTTACCTCAAAGACAGCACGCTAAAATTCATTGACAATCCAATCAGAAGAGAAAATTAATCAACCGTTAGATTTCACTTTTTTTAAGTTTTGCTATCATTATGAACCACGCAACGGTCCCGTGATCCTGTTAACGTGAAGTCTATGTCAGCGGGCAACAATATGACTGATAAATTTGGCAAGGCGCGAATCGAAAAGATTGGAAGACTCTGGGTTATATACCTTAAAGGCACCCCGTTTGAAAGGGGATTTCAGCACGGCACGCTTATGCGCTATATAGCAAAGAACTCCATCGATTTTTATAAGAGTCTTCCCGTTATTATCACATGCCGGCTCTCAGGAAGAGGCATAGCAAGCACTCGACCTTTCCAGCGAATCAAGCATTATCTTATAAGAAAACTGATTTCCCGCTTGAGCCAGGATGTGCTTGAGGAGATCCGAGGACTTTCTGTTGGTCTGGGAATGAAATTGGAGGAAGTCGCAGAAGCCGCGATGCTGGGTGAAGTTCTACAGTGTGCCGAAAAAATTCTGGGCATGGTCCCATTCGCACCGAGATTCTGGATTCCCGGAATTTCTGGTACCGCGGTTATACGGGAATCAACCGGAGGATCACTTTTCGTTGGTAGAAATTTTGATTTCTGGGGAGCAGGATACTGGGACGAGAATCCTGCGGTCATTTTTCACTACCCTGACAAGGGAAAAGCATTCTGCGCGATTTCAACAGCAGGCTTCCCGTGCGGGGGATACACTGCGATCAATGAAGACGGTCTTTTAATTACCGCAACCATGCTCAGCGCCCCTATCTTTAACACCAGGGGAAAACCAGTGCTTAGCGCCATACATGACCTTTTAAGGAATTGCTCGACCGTTAACGAAGCGTTAGCGTTACTCGATACGCAAAAAATTGCCGGAATGTGGGGTTTTGCGCTCGCTGGAGGTCGCGACCTAGATGCAGCTGTGCTGGAGATTTCAACCAAAAGTAAGAATTTGAGGAAACCCGACGATCACTCAATCGTGATGACAGAGAAGTCCGGCGATGAGATTTATCTGGAAAACAATGCGCTCGAAAGTGCGAGTCATATCCTGAGCAACAGAGCACGTCATGAACGTGCTCTTTTTCTGCTTAAGCACTTAAAGATAACTCCAGGGCGAATCGCGGACATCCTCTCTGACCACTTCGACCCACTTTCGAACAATTACAGGTCTGCTGGTTTTACAATCTCGAAAAATTCCACTCTTTCAAGTTCCGTGTTTAGCCTTCACAGCGGAAAATTCTATGTATCGGAATCGAAAGCGCCCAGTTCGAGAGGAGGATTTGTCGGGTTTGAAATAGGAGGTGAACCGGTTGAAGAGATGCACGCGACCGGCAGACTTGAAATAAGCGACACACCGGAATACCGGATAACCACTTCCAGGGATTATTACATAAAAGCCTCAAGTGAATATCTCTCATCTCAGGATCTGAACAGGGTGCTTGCCCTTTTGGATCAGTGCATTGCCATTGACCCTGTTGAACCAACCTATCAATTTCTCGATGGCATATTCAAGGCGATGGTTGGAAATTATAAAGGTGCGATTTCTTCATTCGACTCCGCGCTTGAATATGAAAAGGTCGAAATTAAGAAAGACCTTATTTCTCTCTGGAAAGCACGGGCTTACGATCTTCTTGATAGAAGAGAAATCTCGGTGAAGATTTACGGGGAATTGCTTGAAAAAAATGCCTTTAGATCGATATCAAGGGCAGCAACCAGATTGAAAAAGAACCCCTTTGCCGAAAAAGACCTGTCGAGGGTTTTCGTTGATTTCGCAAACGGCGACACAATCGAACC
>JACVIW010000074.1 GCA_015711695.1 Candidatus Geohydrothermomicrobium daggyaiense | reverse complement strand
ACAAACTTATTTTAATTCTCCTCATTCGCATCAGCCATTCTTATTGATGCTGATTTATTCGCTTCCCCATAAACATATCGTTTCATAAAAATTAAGTGCGACACAAAACCAGCCACATAAAGCTTAATAGGCGAAGTAGCTTTTTTATGGTAAAAACTTTATATTAAACGACCGTATATTATTCATCTGCCTTAACTATCGATCGTCCCGAGCCACTTACAGTATCAACCAGCATCCAGTTCAAGCGATATATCGGCAGCAGAAGCGGACATGGTTATAAACCCCATTGAGATAGCGTCGACGCCAGGTATTAAGAATTCTTGAAGATTGTCAGGCCTCACTCCCCCGGACACTTCAACTTTCGCACGACCGCCTATTATCTCTACTGCTTGCTTAATAGTTATCGGATCCATGTTATCAAGCATTATTATGCTGGCTCCAGAATCAAGCGCATCCCACACATCGTCAAGAGTTCCAGCTTCAACCTCGATTGGAAACTGGCCACCCAGCGCATTCCTTGCGAGCCTAACCGCCCGTTTTATACCGCCTGCCGCAAGTATATGGTTATCTTTGATTATAACCCCATCATAAAGCCCTCGACGGTGGTTCTGTCCCCCTCCAATCATCACTGCGTATTTCTCGAGATCTCTCATCCCGGGATGTGTTTTCCTCGTGTCCATTATTTGAATCCCTGCGGCAGAAACCTTTTTCACAAGTTCTCTCGTGAGAGTCGCGATACCGCTCATGTGACATAAGAAATTTAAAGCCGTTCGCTCCCCTGCAAGTATCGAGCGAATAAAGCCCGTAACCCTCCCTATTTCCTCTCCGATACTAACTTCACCACCATCCTCAATAACCGCACTGTACTGAGAACCCGGCTGGGCAAGTTCGAAAACCCTGGCAGCAACACGCTGCCCGCAAACAACCATCGGCGATTTCGCGATTAACCTTGCAGAACCCGTAGCATGCTCATCCACAACCACCTTTGTGGTTATATCACCCTCCGCACCAAGGTCCTCAGATAAAGCAAGCCTTATTATCCCTTCTGCTTTTTTCTCGATGTCCATCTTGTCTTTCACTCAATCCTTAAAGTGCAGCCACAACAAGGGACCTGCGAGCTTCCAGTACACTGCCTTTTTCGTGCCTCTTGTTGAAAGAAACGTCTCCGTCCTTCAGAAACATATCGACATGGCATCGCCAGTTCCAGTCATCGACGTCCGGGTAATCCTTTCTCCGGTGGCAACCCCTGCTTTCTTTTCTAATCTTTGCGGCATTGGCGATCAGGTAACCAACTGTGTACATATTTTTGAGCTCCATCCCCACCCGATCGAGATACTCAACTTTCAAAACATCACTATTCTTATACATGAAATCAAGAGCCTCGCACAGACCCCTCTCCCACCGTAGCAGACCAACAGAATCTCGCATTAACTCTCTTAACGCACCGGTCATGAGATCCTCACGAATCCGCGGCCCGGTCGCCTTGCTAATATACGACATTCTGACAGGTTTGCCTCTCCGTCTCGTTTTTTCCATGCTCTCAATATGTAGGGCTATTCTTCTTGCAAAAACAAGCCCTTCAAGAAGACTGTTAGATGCGAGCCTGTTTGCTCCGTGTACCCCGGTGCACGCCACCTCACCGCACGCGTAAAGGTTGTCAATATCAGTTTTGCCCCATAAATCAGTCACCACGCCGCCACTCATGTAATGAGCAGCAGGTGAAACCGGGATTCTCTGAGTGCTAATGTCTATTCCGGCTGAAAGACAATGTTCGTAAATATGCGGAAAAGACTTTTTGAGCATATCGGCGTCCAGGTGGCGTGCATCGAGGAAAAGGTGGTTGCAGTTCTGTTCCCTCATGACCTCAACCATACGCGCAACGATAATGTCCCGTGGAGCAAGTTCTTTCCTCGGGTGCACACCTTCCATGATCCTGTTACCCTCGATATCCACAAGAATCGCACCTGCACCTCTCAAAGCCTCACTGATCAGAAATTTAGGCTCTTCCGGAATATGCAGGGCTGTTGGATGAAACTGCACAAATTCAACATCGCTCACTCTTGACCCTGCCCTGAATGCCATCGCGAGACCATCGCCAGTACATATATCCGGATTGGTAGTTACAAGATAAACCCGTCCCATACCCCCTGTGGCAAGTATCACTGCACCAGCCCATATGACCGTCAACTTCGCCTCTTTGGTGTTAACTGCCAGTGCCCCTCTGCACACGCCTTCATCAACAAGCAGGTCTATTGCGAAGCAATTCTCAATAACCCTTACTTTCTCTCTTCTCCTGAGAGCCTTACCAAGAGCGTTTTCCACCTCATAACCTGTAGCATCCCCGCGGGCATGAACCACTCTTGGATGGGAATGTCCGCCCTCGAGAGCTAAATCGAGCCGATCGCCTTCCCTGTCAAAGTTGGCGCCGTACTCATACAGCAGTTCCATCACCCTCTGAGGACCCTCTCTCACCAATACTGCCGTCGCTTCTGGATCAGATAAGCCAGCACCAGCCCGCAGAGTGTCATCGAAATGAGACTCGAGCGAATCGTGTTCGTCAATTACCGCGGCGATACCACCTTGAGCAAAACTCGTAGTCGATGCCTGGAGTTCAGATTTCGTCGCGACAACAACATCAAAATAGCGACTCAACCTGAGCGAGGCAGACAACCCTGCAACACCGCTGCCCACCACGAGAACATCACATTCAATTGAGGGAAGCGCTTCGGTATCGAACGAAACAAGATAACGGGGAATCATCCGAGCTCAAGCATCCTTTCAACAGCCCTGAGGGCTTTTATCCTTGTTTCGTCAGGAACAACGATTCTTGGCTCAAGTGTTTGAAGCGATTTAAGAACTTTTGTAAGCGTTATCTTTTTCATGTCCGCGCAGATATGCTCACCGGCAGGAGGAAAGAATCTTTTGCCGTGAACGTTCTTTTCAAGCGGGTATAACATGCCCTCTTCGGTCGCTACAACAAACTCATTTGCTTTCGATGAAAGTGCAGCGTCAATCATCCCGGAAGTGCTTCTAACGTAATGAGCCATACTTATAACTTCTTTCCTGCACTCGGGATGGGCTATCACTTCTGCGGAAGGATGCTCCTGGAGAACCTGCTCTATCTGAGCCGTTAAAATTCCCTCATGAACGGGGCAAAAACCGGGAAAAGGAATTATCTCCTTTTCTACTACGCTCGAAACATATGAAGCAAGGTTTCTGTCTGGAACAAAAACAACTTTTCTGCTGGCAACCGCAGACACAATTTTAGCCGCGTTCGCCGAAGTGCAACAGTAGTCACTAACCGCTTTTACACTTGCGGTTGTGTTCACATAAGATACGACGAGAGCATCAGGATTTTCTTCTTTTAGTTTTAGAACAGACTCCGGATCCGCCATATCAGCCAGAGGGCAACCTGCCTCCGGCTCGGGAAGGAGCACTATCTTATCCGGAGAAAGAATGTAAGCGGTCTCCGCCATAAAATGAACGCCACAGAATACAACAACCCGCGCGTCTGTCTGCGCAGCCTTTCTGGCAAGACCGAGAGAATCACCTACATAGTCGGCAATCTCCTGTATGATTGGAGGCTGGTAGTTGTGGGCAAGAATTAAAGCACCGCGCTCAAGCTTGATTCTTTCTATCTCCTCAGCGATAGACTCTTCTGCAATCTCATCGTCAATCAAGTCAACTTGACCGATTTTTAAATTACTATTCGTCATGGATCTCACTCCGAAAAATAATGGCGGGTATTCAGCGGTCAGCAAGTGTCATCGAGGGTAAGGTGGTCTTCAATCATTTCAGGATTGTTGGCATCATCAACAAAAACTATTTTTGGCTTATAGTCATGGATAATTGATTCTGGAACAGACGCAAATGACGCAATAATAACCCTGTCCCCCGTGTGAATGAGGCGGGCGGCTGCGCCATTCATGCATATTTCACCGGAACCGTATTCCCCCGCTATCACATACGTGGTCAATCTGTTGCCATTATCGAGATCCCAAACGTGGACTTGCTCATAAGGCGCTATATCAGCAAGGTCCATGAGCCTTTTGTCTATGGTGATGCTTCCGGTGTAATGTATGTCGGAATCGGTAACGGTTGCTCTATGTATTTTGCTTTTTAAAACAAATCTATAAGTTTCGCCCATCGCTATTCAACCCAAATCAAACAACATGTTATCGATAAGTCTAGCCCTGCCAACTCTGGCAGCGATAGCGACAAGAAGTTCGCCGGAAAGCTCCTGAAGGGGCTTCAAATAGATATTATCACAGATTTCAATATACTCAAGCGATACCAGGGGTTCTGTGCTTACTAACTCTTTCATCTTTTCTTTCAAAACAGAGGCATCTCTTTCGCCAGCATCAATCATTTCAGCCGCTCTTTTCAAAGCCCTATATAAAACAGTTGCGGCTTTGCGCTCTTCGGAATCCAGGTAAATGTTTCTGCTACTCATAGCGAGGCCGTCTGATTCTCTAACCGTGGGAACACTCACGATTTCAACCGGTATATTCAAGTCAGTAACCATCCTTCTAATTATCGCAAGCTGCTGAGCGTCTTTCTGCCCGAAGTACGCTTTGTGCGCCGGAATTATGTTGAAGAGCTTGGTAACAACAGTGGCGACCCCTCTGAAGTGTCCGGGACGCGCAATACCGCACATAACCTCTGAAAGACCCTTAACCTCTACATAAGTTGAGAAACCCTCAGGGTACATATCACTCACATCGGGGGCAAAGAGATAATCAACGCCTTCTTTTTCTGCCAAAACCCTGTCGCGCTCGAAGTCTCGAGGATAATCATCAAAGTCTTCCCCGACCCCAAACTGGGTAGGGTTAACAAACAGTGAGACAACAACAACGTCACAATCCTCACGCGCGCGGCGCATCAATTCGAGATGTCCTTCATGAAAAAACCCCATGGTAGGCACAAGCCCGATCAGGTGTTTCTCACTCCTTGCCCTCTGTATTTTCTCCCTCATAGTCTCGGGATTTTTGATAACCTCGATTCCCATATTTATCTCACCTCGCATAAGATTGTGAAAACAGCAATTGTATTGATATTTATGCCTGGTTAAAACAAAAGCTTCATTCTGTCACGTTTCTTCCCGAAGGTTTTAAATAAGCAGGTGAGGCCAGATCACCCGCTTAGAAGACTACTGATTTCATCGATCGCGACTTCGTCGAGGTCGCCCCTTTCTTTCACAATCCTCAATCCCCACCCGCAGACTACCCTGTATAGGGACTTAAGTTCCGGCTCGAGTTCAAGCGACGTTAAATGGGCCTTTATTGTTCCAGCATCCCCCCTGGCAAGCGGACCGGTAAGTGCTTTTGAAACTCCGAACCTTTCAATATTATCCACTGTTTGACGAATCAGAGGTATAAGTGCTTCCAGCGCTTCGTCTTTTTTCACAGCGATGCTTTCAAAAACGCTCACCGCGGCATGTTCAATCATCACAAGAAAGTTGGAAGCAATCACCGCGGCAAGATGATAAAGAACCCTGTCCTCGTTCTTTATGTCCAAGCACTTTCCCCCAATTTTCTCGACAAATTCCCGCGCCCAGCTCTTCGAAGCGTCATCAGCGGCAGTTATACCGAAAAAAGAGCCTTTTAATAATTTTGATGCGGCTTCTATATCAGCAAAAGTTTGAATAGGGTGAAGGCAGATGGTCCTCGCGCCCTTGAGCGCTGCGGTTTGCAAAACATCCAATGATAGAGCTCCGCTCATATGAATGAGAATTTTATCAACAATGTCGATTCCCGAATCTGCTATTTCCCTGCACACCTCTTCAATTCTGTCATCCGGAGTTGTGATAAAAATAGCGTCCGCCCCTATAGCAGCACCCACAGGGGAGCTCGCAACTTCCACGTTCAACAAAGCAGCTGCGTTTTCCGAAGCGCCCGGGTCAACATCGTAAATACTAACCAGCTTCAAACCTGCCTCTTTCAACGCAATCCCGATCCCTGTCCCAACCTTGCCCGCGCCAACTATGGAAAAGCGCTCCATAAACACTTTTATCCCTCCGTTTCAATGCATGAACGGCAAGAGCCGACCTTCAAACCAAAGACAAGCCATCCAGCCTCTCTACAAATTGCTGCTTACCCAGCGCATCAAGTACTTCGTCTATATGTCTTCCGTCAGGGAACGTAAGATCCGGATCGATCTCTTTCAGGGGCAACAGGACAAAGCGGCGATCATATATGCGAGGGTGCGGGATCATAAGCCCTGGCTCATCAATCTCTTCGCCGCCATAGAGAAGTATGTCCACGTCAATAGTTCTCGGTCCCCACCGGATAGTTCTCTTTCTCCCTAGAGTTTTCTCTATTTTTTGAACAAGTGAAAGAAGATCCTTGGGGGTGAGCGCGGTTTCTATGCGAACCACCGCGTTCAGAAATTGTGGCTGGCGTTTGTATCCTACTGGATCGGTCTGATACACGCCTGATACTTCCGAAAGTCTCACGCTCTTGCAACTCGTAAGGATTCTTATGCAAGACCTCAGGTTCTCAACCCGGTCACCAAGATTTGAACCCAATCCGAGGTAAACTCTTTTAATCTCTCTTTTTTCTGCCAATGCTCCGCCTGAGTACAACACCAGCGCCGCTTGCCTCGACCCCGAGATAAGCGTCAGGTTTCCTGACAGTGACCTCTACCGAAAATACTTTCTCATCGCTTAGAATTCGGTCTGCGATTGCCCGGCAAAGAGACTCGAGTAAGTTAAAGGAGTGGGACGTGGCAACCTCGGCAACAGAGCGTGCAACGGCGGCGTAGTCCACCGTGTCATCTATGCTGTCCGAAAGAGAAGCTTTCTCGAGGTCAGCCTCTAATCTGATATCTATTAAAAAATCCTGCCCTTTCTTTTTTTCCTCAGGAAACACGCCATGATGGGCATACACCCTTATACCCTCAATAAATATCTCACCCTGGTCCATCGTCTTCCCTTATTTCCCCAGAGGCTGTCGCCCTTCTTTCATCGCTTCAGTCATGCGAATGACCTGAAGCATCTCTTTAACATCATGGACCCTTACGACGTCAGCGCCTTTTTCGACCGCAAAAGAAACGGTAGCAGCGGTACCGAAAATTCTTTCGTCCACGCTGGCGTCAAGTACCGCTCCTATGAAGCTCTTTCTGGATGTCCCCACGAGCAGCGGGAAACCCAGGCTCTTGAATTCTTCAAGTTTTCGCATAATTTCGAGATTGTGGTCAACCGTCTTCCCGAACCCGATACCAGGGTCAATCACAATTCTGTCATCCGGCACTCCACTATCTATTGCAAACCTGGCTCGCTCTTCAAGGAAGGAGTATATTTCCTTGACCACGTCATCATACCTTGGATCCTTTTGCATGTCCCTTGGAGTGCCTTTCATATGCATGATAATCACCATCGCTTTATAGCGAGCCAGAAGTGAAGCCATCTCCGGGTCGAATCGTAAACCGCTTATATCGTTCACGATAGTGGCTCCTGCATCGAGAGCTTTCTTCGCTACCTCAGATTTATAAGTATCTATGGAAATGGGAACCCCTATTCTGGAAGCGACGTGCTCAATAATGGGAATAGTTCTTTCAATCTCCTCTTCTAAAGAAACGGGATCAGCTCCGGGTCGAGTCGATTCACCTCCAATATCAATAATGTCAGCTCCCTCTTCCACGAGCTCATAAACTCTTTTAAGTGCTTTTTCACGGTCGAGATACATCCCCCCGTCAGAAAAAGAATCCGGTGTCACGTTCAACACTCCCATAATGAGTGTTCGAGAACCGAATTTGATCTTGTGAGAACCAAGGTTTACCTCGCGTACGGTATGCTCCTCAGGATACTCACGAGAGAGAAATTGCCTTAGTTCCTCAGCAAGCCTGGCAAGACCAAACGGCTGCGAGGCGAGGCTTTTCACGGCAGCCCTAAGCTGTTTCACCGTTCCCATCATAACCACATCAACGGGCTCTTCGCTCTTGAAGAAAATCTCCCTGGGCGTTGCGCATTCTCCACCTTTTGAAAGCATGACCTGCTTTACAATATGCGCAGCCCGCGCCTGGATACCGCCAACGTGAAGGACCGCATGCTGCATTTTCGGGCTCATTATTTTTACGCCAGCAGCATCAACGCCAAGCCGTTTGAGAATTTCACGCGCGTCAGACTGATTTAATACTCTCAAAAGTCTTATTGAGAACCTGTTCTTCATTTCCATATCAGATAAAACCACCTTATTGTCCCGGAGGTGAAAACGGATTAGGACCGCTTACAATAAATGAAAGCCTTTTTGAGCGAAAAGTCTACACCTTTCCGTTCCTTATAAGAGCCATCGCTTCAGCCCTGCTCGCGGGACTGGTATAGAAGATACCTCTTACCGCGGAAGTTACCGTTATAGCGCCTGGCTTCTTAACGCCTCGCATCGACATACACAGGTGCTCCGCCTCGATGACAACAAGCACGCCCAGTGCGTCAAGTCCCGCCATTAGCGTGTCTGCTATTTCGGTAGTAAGCCTCTCCTGAACCTGAAGCCGTTTGGAAAGAATGTCTACGACCCTTGCGAGCTTACTGATTCCGGTTATCTGTCCACTTTTACCCGGAACATAGGCAACATGCGCTCTTCCGATAAAAGGCATCATATGATGCTCACAAACGGAGTAAAGGGGAATATCCTTTACGATTATCATCTCCTCGTGTTCCTCGGCGAATTGGGCCTGAAGCACGGAAGTGGGGTCCTCCCCGATGCCCCGGAATATCTCCTCATACATTGAGGCGACCCTTGCCGGAGTATTTCTTAATCCCTCTCTGTCGGGGTCTTCGCCGATTCCTTCGAGAATCATTCTCACAGCGGTTTCAATTCTTTCCCTGTCCACATTATTTCCTTTCTCAAAAACTAAGACAGCAAAATCAGAAACACGAATACGGTATCAAAACCACCGATTTAGGTTACCGAGATTCGGCAAACCGTGCAACATGCCTCGAACGATGGCAAAACCAATTAGGTATTATTTAGGTCTTCCATCAGACTGAAGGCAGATGTAAACCTTTCCATGTAAACCCCACAATTCACACGAAAATCCCCCTGAAGATATTCTTTGAGAATGTCGCCATTTTGGAAAGATTATATGAACGGGATTCTCATGATCGCTGTTGCAGGCTGAAGAAACAGGCCGCGGCGCATCATCTTATGTTCTATTCCGGTTGTATCTCCGGTTTCGGGGAAGGAGAAGGCCTGGGAGTCCTTCTGCTTCTCAACCGCCTGGTCTCTTTTTCTTTCTCAACGTCCGCAGGAACCTCAAATTTGCGCGCTTCCTTCTCTTCTTCGAAATTCCTCAAGATCTCATCAGGGTCATTCTCGAGAAGCGCGACAAGTTCGTCCTTATCTACAGTTTCCTTATCTATGAGTATTCTGGCTATGACGTCAAGCCTCTTGCGCTCTTCTAACAGTATCTTTCGAGCCCTCCCGTGCGCCTCTTCTATGAGCATGCGAACTTCCTGGTCTATTTGATAGGCGACTTCATCAGAATAATTGGGCTCTGCGACAAAATCCCGACCTAAAAATACCTGCTCGTGTTTGTGGCCAAGCGTTATCGGCCCGAGCCGGTCGCTCATGCCA
>JACVIW010000073.1 GCA_015711695.1 Candidatus Geohydrothermomicrobium daggyaiense | reverse complement strand
TCACATCTTGAACAGGGATAGGCTCTGTTTCTCCAGGGAGGTGGTTTAGATGCCCCTTTCCGACTATCAGGCGGATATGGAGGGATGCTCCCGGTGCTCTTCCTGCAAATGGGTTCCATACAACCAGATAAAGAGCTGGAGGTTCGCAAAAAACTGTCCCTCAATATGCCGCTACAACATCCATGCTTATTCCGGCTCGGGAAAAATGATAATGGGTCTTTCCATGCTGAGCGGGCGCTCCAACCTTAACGATGGGATTGCTGAGATTATATACAGATGTCAGCTCTGTGGGGCGTGTGACGCGGCTTGCAAGGTTTACAGGGACGACATAGACCTTACCGAGGTGCTTCTTGAGTTGAGGAGTCACTGCGTGGAGCAGGGTTTTTTGATTCTCGAGCACATGGCTACTATTGACGCGCTAAAAAAGGAAGACAACATGCTTGGCGAGCCGAAGGATAAGCGCGGCGAATGGGCATGGGGTTTACCTGTGAAAGACATCAATAAAGAGAGCGCTGAGGTTCTGTTTCACGCTGGCTGCAGATATTCATACGACCAGGATCTCCGGGATACTGTTAGGGGCGCGCTGATGCTTCTCTTAGAAGCCGGGCTGGATGTGGGGATCGCGGGCGCGGAGGAATCGTGCTGCGGTGGCAGAGCTTATGAACTCGGTTACCGCGGCGAGGCTGAGAATTATGCCGACGATATGCTTTCGCGGGTCAAAGCCTCGCAAGCCAAGATGCTTGTTACCCCATGCGCTGATGGATACGCGCATTTCCGCTATCTTTACCCACGTATGGGGAGAGAACTTCCAGTTGAAGTGCTGCATATCTCCCAGGTAATCGAGAGACTTATCGAGAGCGGGAATTTAAAGTTTCGCAAATCTTTTCCTCTTCTACTGACCTATCACGACCCCTGCCATCTCGGTCGCATGGGTGAGCCTTATCTTGGTGAGTGGAAGGAGAGCAAGCTCGACCGACCAATGTCGCTTAAGCGATCCGGACGAAAAGGGATTTATGAGTCTCCAAGAAATGTCCTTCGCGCAATTCCGGGGGCGAAGCTTGTGGAGATGGAGCGAATCCGCGAGTACTCCTGGTGTTGTGGCGCCGGCGGTGGGGTTCTCGAGGCTTATCCTGATTTTGCCTTGTGGGCAGCTAAGGAGAGGATAGAGGAGGCGCAGAGCACCGGCGCGGAGGCGCTTATAAGCGCGTGCCCATGGTGCGAGCGCGTTTTCAGTGATGCTGCCCGTGAGATGAACGCGCGTATCGAGATACTTGATATCGTGGATGTAGCGCTCATATGCGTTGGAGTTAAAGAGATCGCGGAAATCATTTAACGCAGGGCGCATATTTTGCCGCTGTTCGGGCTGGAGGTGAGATACTATGTCATGCGATTCGGAACTCAAATGGAATGAGATCTCCGATGCCGCGTACAGCGACCTGGAGCAAATCGTCGGTCCAGAAAATGTTTCAAGGGAGCCGGCGGTGCTCGATGGTTATGCGTGGCAGCCCACCGTAAACGATGATCCGGCTAAATGGGTGAAACGGCCAGTAGCGGTAGTGCTCCCGGGAAATACAGAAGAGGTCCAGGAGGTCGTGCGCGCCTGTAACAGGTATGGTCTTAAGTTCAAAGCCTTTTCGACCGGTTGGGGTGTTTACTCCGGTCCAACTTACGATAATGTCGTCCAGATTGACCTCCGTCGGATGGACCGCATTATTGAGATAGACGAGAAGAACATGTTCGCGATCATCGAACCCTATGTGTGCGGGGCGCAATTGCAGGCTGAGGCAATGAAACTGGGCTTAAATACCCACATTATTGGTGCAGGTCCGTCGTGTTCACCTCTTGCGAGCGCTACTTCAGGCTGGGGTGTCGGGTGGGATGGAGTCTATATGAGTTACGGGCATCGCAATCTGCTCGGGGCTGAGTGGGTGCTTCCCGATGGGGAGATATTACGGGTGGGCTCTGCTGGCTCAGGGCTCGGGTGGTTCAGTCCGGACGGACCTGGTCCTTCGCTGAGAGGCATTATGCGCGGTTCTTCAGGCGCCGTGGGCGGACTTGGAGTATTCACAAAGTGTGCCATAAAACTTTACAGCTGGCCTGGACCGCCTCAGGTTAAAGTAGAGGGTATCCTCCTGGACGCACAAGCTGAATTGCCTGAAAATTTCCGGTTTCACATTTGTTTTTTCCCGGACAGGAAAAAACTTGCCGACGCCGTTTACAAGATCGGTGAGGCAGAGATAGGATACCTTGCGTCACGCACCGCATTCGCCGCCCTCATATACACTGTTGCTCCTCACCTGATGAGAAAAATAATACGCACGAGCGCTATCCGCGACATATTCAGCAAGGTTTCTAAATGGGGTTTTGTTGTGGTGCTTGCCGGACATTCTAAAGATGAGATCGAGTATCAAGACGCAGTGCTTAAACGGATACTTGAGGATTATGATGGGTTTTCGATGGAGATGTTGAGCATTCCCGTGTTCGGGGAGATGTTTTTCATGAACTATATACGCGTGACAGCAATTCCGCTCGTGTTTCGCATGGGAGGGCTTTTCTCAACCGCGCTTGACAGAAATGACACCTGGGACACGCAGCTTGACTGGGCGGAGATTGGAGAAAGCATCAAGCGTAAGTGGATAGATCGAGGCGGGATAATAGATGATCTCGCTGACAATCCCTTCATGGCGCTATATGAGAACAACATGTGGTCGCACTGCGAGGAAATTTTCCAGTATGATGCGCGCAACCCCAAACACCTCGCTTCTCTCGAGCCTATGTTCATAGAATTTTCCATTGCTGCGTTAGAGAAATGCATGGAACCTTTTTCAGCCACGGATGCGAGATTGAGGAAGGTTGTCAGTCCGCTCATGGGTAATTACAACGTTTGGCAAAAGAGGATATCCGAAGCGTTCGACAGTAAACGCGCCGCTGACACCGGCATGTATTGCGACGAGGCGGATTTTGACTTCTCAAAGGTGGACCCGGAGCTTAAAGAAAAACTCGACAGACTGGTCGAAAGACTAACCTGGACCGAAGATGGCCCTCCCTTATGATTTCAATTGCCAGCAATTGCCAGGTCGCGCTAATTTTTCCTGCCTCCTCGGGATTATTAAATCGATCGCGAGGCAGAGATGCTTCAACGTTCGATACAGGCTAAAAGAAAGAGTTTAGAAGGTTTTTTAAGAAAAAATCCAAGTTTCAAGAGTCATTGCTGAAGCCTTTTCATTTTCGTGGCACGCGTTTATGAACGTTCAAATCAACATTTTCGCAGCGTGGAAAGGGGGTTTTTGCCTTGGGAAAATGGGATGTTGTTGTGGTTGGGGCGGGACCGGGAGGTTCTTACGCGGCGATGACTGCGGCGAAGCTCGGGCTCAGAACCGTGTTCTTTGAGCGTGGAAGGAAACCGGGTGAGAAAAATTCTTCGGGGTGCGGGCTCGGGCAAAGATGGTGGCGCGATTTTCCGGAAATAATGGAGCAGCTTACCAGGCTCCCCTCAGCCCGTAAGATAGAGATGGTAGTGATAAATTTAGTGGATGGGAAAAATCGATTACGCTATCGTTGCGGTACTACCGGATCCGACCTCTGCGCGCGGCGCTGGCCACACGGTATGGATGGCATAAGCATATACAGAAAAGACCTCGACCCTTTTCTTGCTGAACTTGCCGTCAGGGCGGGCGCGGAACTTAGAACTTCTACTCTCATAACTGACGTGGTAATGGAAGACGGCGTGGTCCGGGGAGTTGTAACCGAGAGGGGAGAAAAGATTCTGTGCGATATGGTTATCGCAGCCGACGGCGCGATGTCGACGATGGCGAGACGCGCAGGGATGAGAAATCGGTGGAAGGGCGGCTGCACGCTTGTCGCGCAGCTCGATTTTTCTTGCAATCCGGACAAGATGGATGACGTGATAGGCGCGGCAGAGTGGTGCTGGTTTGGACCGCTTTATGGTGCCTACCAGGTAAATTTCCGTGACGGTTTTCATATCGGGAATGGTAGATGGTTGCGTCCCGACTGGGATATGAAACCCACCGAGATGATAAGCAGGGTGCTCGATATACCGGCATTCCAGGCAATGTGCCGGGCGGTGGAAGCGAAACCAAGGGAATACCAGGCGCATCTTCTGCCCTGGCTTGAAAGACCTCGTAAGACTTACACCGGTGGGATGTTGCTTGTGGGGGACGCGGCCGGTTTCCCCTGCCCGCTTGAGGCTGAAGGAATATGGCACGCGTGCGTTTCGGGAAAGATAGCGGCAGAGACGGCTTCTTGGGCTATTAGTCGGGGAGATGTTTCCGAGAGCGCGCTTTCCGAATATGAAAGGCGATGGAAATCCTCATCTTTAGGAAAAGAGCATGAGTTCGGTTCGGAGTTTGTGGGAATCTGGAACGCGAGCGTTTTTGACCCGGGGAATATGGAAAAACAGATCCAGTTGCTTCTCGAATTCTCAATGCTCCATCCGTTCTCGATTGTGTTTGACTGGGGGGATGCTCACATGGATTGCTTCAACCAGCATCTCGGGCATTTTCTCGACATCGCCCCGCAGTTCGCGGATTTTGGGCGAAAGTATATAGCTCCGCTTGCCAGGGGTATCTGGCCGGAGAACGTGAAAAGAATTCTCCTTGCTTTAAAGCCCAGGATACCCGTTTTTCGGCGTCTGAAAGACGAAGATTATTTCCGATTGCTTGCGAGAATCTCAAAGACGCTCGCTCCCTACCTGAAGCCTGGTATTGATCAGAGAGCGCCGGTGCCGAGGGAGGTTTTTGAAGCTCCCCGCAGGAGGTAAAGAGTTTGTCCGTTAAAAAGATTCAAGTTTTTAAGGGTGAGGGAAGATGGAAGAAAAAATTAGAATTGATTTCGCGAAACTGGTAAAGCGCGTGGCAACTGATAAAACCGGGGACTTTATAAAATTTGATGAAAACAAATGCGATGGCTGCGGGAAGTGCACGCTTGTGTGCTCATTTGGTTTGTGGTCCGTCAAAGAAGGTAAAGCGAAAATTTCTCCTCGCTATCGTGAGTTTTGCCTCGAGTGCGCCGCGTGCTGGGAGATTTGCGAGGCTGAGGCAATCGATTTCTCATACCCCGCCGGGGGAACGGGCGTGGTCATTGAATATGGATGAAAAGATTAACAGTTACGTTTATAATCTTTAAAAGCCCGGACGCAGAATCTTTTAAACTGTGTTAAATGAAGATTATAGCCGGGCTCTATTTTTCGGGGAAAGGGTGCGCTGACCATGAAAAAACGCATGATCAATACGGCGGTTCTACTTTTTGCGCTGATCGTTTTTCTTTTTTCAAGCGGCTTCGGACCTTTGTTCCACACGTCTTCCCTGGCTGCCTGGGGAAAGTCTTGCTCTTCAGCCAGCGTGAACGAGAATCGTCGATGGAACGTTGTTTTGCAGAATGGCAGCGATGTGCCACCTTTTGTTGGAAAAAGAATTAAAGAACTCCTACTTAAGGTCCCAAATGTCGGCCGGGTAATTGTGAGACCTTCCTCCGATTCTTTTGGAAACCTTCCGCGGCGCTCTTTCATCATATCCCTTGGGGAGGCGAGTGGCGCTCGATTGTTAATAGACGACACAGAACTTGCGAATTTGGGCTCTGAGGCGTTCATCGTTAGAAGCGGAGAGATTTCCGGAAGGCGAGCGATCGTCGCGCGCGGCAACCCCCCGGTGCCAGATAGGTATAACCTGGGCGTCAACAGGGGGGTTCTCTACGGCGCCTACGCACTTCTTGAAAAAATCGGTTTTGCTTTTCTCCACCCTTTTGAGCCTTTTGTGCCTCAAGCGCTTCTTCCGCCTTCGGGTGAGGTCAACTTAATCGAAAAGCCTTACTGGCCGATGCGTGGCATACATATTCACACGATGCACCCCATTGAGCTCACGAACCTTTTAAATGGTTGGGGAAAGAGCGGGCCTGACGATGAGGATGGATGGCGGGAAATGCTTCAGGAATGGAAGCTTTTCCTTGAGTGGGAGATTGCAAATCGCCAGAACATGGTCGAATGGGTGCCGCTTGCCGCCTCGTCCTGGGAGGAGTTTGCCTCCAGTCAAATAAGAAAAGAGCGGTTTTCTGAACTTGTAAGGATAGCTCACAAGTGGGGTATCGCCGTAGGGGTTGACGTTCCCTTCGCACTTCAGCAGCAGCACGCCTGGACCGCGATACGCGAAAGGGGGGAGCTTGAAAGTGAGCTTTCCCAGATCAGGTCGAGAATAGACTGGGTAATGGAGGCGGGCTTCGATTTTCTCGGCAGCGAAATGGGGACGAGCGAATTTGTTCCGACAGAAGATGTGAGAATGGTTGCCTGGATGGATGAAGCGGCGCGCTATCTGGACGAGCACTACGGCGGAAAGCGTATGTACATGAAAATTCACTGCTCGACGGGACAGAAGGCGACCAATTACCTTGACCCGGAAACTGGCGAACCGCTTAATTACAACTTTCTTGCGCATTATGCCGATACTCGCCTGGGTGTGATGCCTCACAGTGTCCAGTTCTATTCGCTTGATGATCCCGCACCCACTTACGGGAACAAAGATTTTGGTTACATGAGGGAATTCTTGCAGGAAGAGGCAGGGGTTCGGGAGGTATTATGGCATCCCGAGAGCGCCTACTGGTGCACGTTCGATATTGATATGCCGCTTTTTTTCCCGCTTTACGCCGAGAGAAGGCTATATGACTTGAGAGCCATCGCGCGCGATGAGCTGGAGGGGAAAGTCGGAAGGGGAGAGTATGCTGGGTCAAGGATAAATGGACAGATGCTTTTCTCGAGTGGATGGGAATGGGGCTACTGGCTCAATGACGTTATAGCGGCGCGAGCAGCATGGAATCCACAAATGGATGAAATAAGTGACCGCAGAGCGTTTCGCAAAGCCCTTGAGTCTGTGGTGAAAATATTCGGGAGCGCGAAAAATGAATTGAGAAAGATCCTGATGGATATTGTGAAAGCCGAGCACGACCTGCTTGTTCTGGGTAAAGTCGGAGGCCGGAAGCCCTTCCAGATCACGAAGCGTAACGGTCAGGGATACCTCGAAGGCTGGGACTCTCTTGATGATCTTGGGGATCTTATAGGGATTTTGCCTTTTATTGACCCGATCCACGCACAACCCGACAGGCTTCAACCTGTTGGACTATATGACCTGTTCGAAAAATCACCTCCATATAGCGAAGTAAGGCCGCTTCTACGGGAGATGGCTGATACTTTCCTCGCTTTATCCAGGAGGCTCAGTTCAGTGGATCAAATGGTTCCTCACTCCGCGCGAAAATATTTCGAGGAATTGAAAGACGCCATGGAGATTACCGCGCTCAGGGCGGTGCAGATTTACGGGCTGTACGACTATATTTACCTCTGGGATCAGCCCAAATCTTTCCGGCGCTTGAGGCTTGAGTCTGCCCGTGACGCGCTCGACTCCGCGATGCAGATAGCAGCCAGGGCGGCGGGCAGGTATCGAGTCGAGCCTGAAAGAGTCGCTGGCTGGTATTACAACCCCACTTCATACGGATTTGGCTATCTCTGGACCGCAAAGACGCTCTGGTACTGGTGGAGGGATGAGGGCAAGGCGGTAATGCAGCCATTGAGGCCGGGATTCATGAATATCGCAAACCCGATAGACCAGGCGATTGGCGAGGGACCGCTCAACGACTTTGCGATCTGGCTGAGGCGTCTTGGGGATTGCATTTTTCCCGGGCTTTTTGAGATCGCCGGAGCCCCGAAAGCCGAACCGGACATTGGCAAAGTAAAGAATTGGATACGCTCTTTTTGATTTTCGAGCGCTATGGATTAAAAATTTCCCGGGAATGCGGGAGGTAACGGGGAATCTTTCACGCCTGGAAGTTTGGAAACATCTTTTTGTTGATTTGTGCGGATAATTGCTTGTTTTCTCCGATCTGATCAGGAGGTCTTCGTGGTTGACGAGAGCTTTTCGGCATACCCGAGACCTGATTTCATAAGAACTGATCTACAGTTGCTTCAAGGCGAGTGGGGATTTGAGTTCGATCCTGATTGCCGCGGTCTTTCCGGAAACTGGCACAAAAAAGGGAGTTTTTCTCGTACGATAAGAGTGCCTTTCTGCGTGGAGTCCGATGCTTCAGGAATATGCTGCGAAAACCCACCGCCAGTCTTCTGGTACGCGAAAGCGTTCGTGCCCCAAATCCCCTTTGAAGATGGCAGGGCTTTACTCTGTTTCGGAGCGGTGGACTACCGCGCGGATGTGTGGCTAAATGGCGAGTACCTTGGTTTTCATGAAGGGGGCTACACACCTTTCAGGTTCGAGATCCAAAACCTTCGCTCCGATGAGAACTTCCTCGTTGTTAGGGTAGAGGACTATCGCGATCCCAGGCTTCCAAGGGGAAAACAGACTGTTTTGAGCAAGCCATTCCTTGTTTTTTACCCCTCAGTAAGTGGCATATGGCAGCCGGTGTGGCTTGAACGCGCGGGCGCGGCTTACGTAAAGGATCTGAAGGTTTTCACGGACCTTGCTTCTCGAAGCGTAAGGATCAGGGCGCTTCTGGCGGGAGAGGAGGGGGAATACCCCCTTAAGGTAAGAGTGCAGTCTCCAAGCGGTGAAACTATCGAGGAGAAGATCCGAGCAAGCAAGGGAAAAGCCGACGGGGTGATAGAATCGGAAATCGCCATTCCGTCCCCGCAGCTCTGGAGTCCTGAAGCGCCGAACCTCTACGATCTTGAAATAACTATCGGCAGTAAGAACGGGGATGAATGCTTGCGTTCATATTTTGGTTTCAGGGAAATCAAGACTGAAGACGGGGAAGTGTTTTTGAACGGGCAGCCGCTTTACCAGAGACTTGTTTTGTGCCAGGGGTATTTCGAGAAGGGGCATTACACACCGATTGATCCGCTCCAGTATCGCAGGGATGTTGAACTTGCCAGGAAAATGGGTTTCAACGGGGTCAGAATGCATCAGAAAATAGAGGACCCCAGGTTTTTGTTCTGGTGCGATTTTCTGGGTTGCCTCCTGTGGGAGGAGATGCCTTCCGCATTTCTTTATTCGAGGAAAATGAGGCGCGCGCTCGAGACGGAGTGGCATGAGGTGATAAAAAGGGATTTCAACCATCCGTCAATAATCGTGCGAGTCCCACTAAATGAATCGTGGGGAGTGGGGACTTTTTTGTTTCCTGTCAATATCAGGGATGAGACGAGAAGATATGTTACTCGCTTTTGCAGGTTAACAAAAGATGCTGATCCCACAAGGCTTGTGATTGATAACAGCGGATATGAACACACTTCTTGCACGGATATACTGGATGTGCACCACTATCTTGCTTCCATCGAAAGGTGCGAGCGATTGTATGCGGAACTCGAGAGTCTTTCGTCTTTCAACTATTCGCTAAAGAGGCTCATTAAAGCTGTGAACCCGGCGGTTTCAAATCAGAACTTACTTCTACCAGGCGAGAAATACGCCGGACAGCCGATAATAATAAGCGAGTACGGCGGGTTCGGGTATTACAGAGCTGGGAGAGGGTCTCCGCTCGAGGATTTCGAGGAATATACCCGTCTAATAAAGAGTAAGCCTCATATCAAGGGTTATTGCTACACTCAGCTCTATGACACTTACCAGGAAAAAAATGGTCTTCTCGAGATATCGAGGCGTG